>JAABTO010000253.1 GCA_011389835.1 Desulfotignum sp.
GATGATGTCACTGCGGCCACCATTGCCACGGAAGGTCATCTGATAAGGGTGTTGCGCAAAGCGATTCAGCTGGGTATCAATCCTGTCACCGCATTGCAGATGGTGACCATCAATGCCGCCCAGATGCTGGAAGCATCCCGGTGGATCGGTTCTTTGACGCCGGGACGGGCCGCAGATATCCTGGTGGTGGACAATCTGACGGAATTCACTGTTTCCCAGGTGTTTTGTGACGGGGTCCGGGTGGCCCGGGAAAATCAGTTGTGCATCCCCATCCCCGGGTTCACGTATCCTGAATGGGCCTTGAATACCATACACCTGGATATGCTGGATGCCACCGATTTTCATATCAGTGCCCCGCATGAACGTCCGGTTCAGATCCGGGTCATTCAAGTGGTCCCGGACCGGGTGAACACGGTGGCCAAAACAGCGACACTCAAACCCCGGCATCATGCGCTGCATGCTGATCCTGAGCAGGATCTGGCCAAAGCCGCCGTTTTTTACCGACATTCACCCGATGGTACGGGGGACAGGTCCCGGGGTCTGGGTTTTGTCAACGGGACCGGATTCATGGCCGGGAGCGCCTATGCCTCTACGGTTTGTCACGATTGTCATAATCTGCTGGTGGTGGGCATGGATGATGCTGCCATGGCATTGGCCGCCAACACCCTAATCGAATCCGGAGGCGGTCTGGCCGTGGTGGCGCAAAACCGTGTTCTGGCGCATCTGCCCCTGCCTCTGGGCGGCATCATGGGGCTTTCATCCATGGCGGCTGCGGCAGAAGGGATAAACGCCGTTGAAAGGGCACTGGCACAGATCGGGTGTCCCCATCAATCCTTTGAAATGACATTGAGCCTGGTGGGTCTGGTGGTTCTGGGGGAACTGCGCCTTTCCAATCGGGGGCTGGTGGCATTGTTGGAAGGGCAGGCGCCCCGGTTTGTGGATCTGATCCTTGACGCGTGAAAAAAGGAGGCATTCGTGGAAAAAAATCCCCACCACCTGATCATGGGTGAACTGACCGATTATCTGACCGGTCGGACATTGGCGGATACCCATGACGAACGGTTCAGACAGAAAATCGCCCGGCATCTGGTCGAGGTCTGCGGATATGAAAAAAATCAGATTGAGTCCGGAAAACAGATAACCGTTAGAGCAGGAGCGAAAACCGGCCTGCTTAAAATGGATTTTCTGGTAGGTATCGGAGAAAAAACCGCAATGATGATCCGGTATGCGCCCGGATCTCTGGTGACCCGGCGGCTTCCCAATCTGGCCCTGTCCCGGATTGTTTTTTTGTATCAGATTCCGGTGGTCGTGACCTGCAACGGAGAGAATGCAGAGATAATCGATGGTGTTACCGGAAAAGTCATTGGACAGGGGTTTGATGCCATCCCTGATAAAACGGCATTGACGGGTTTGATTCATCCTTCGGCATCATTTCCGCAAGTTTCCGAAACACTTCGGGACAAAGCGTCCCGGATTGCCTATGCCTGTGAGGTGGACGGGGCCTGTCCCTGTGACACGGATGTCTGTACGCTGGAAGACAGTGTTTTGGACAGATAATACCCGGTATGGGATGTTTTGTGTGCCGCCACCTGTTCGGGCGTGCCCTGGACAATGATCTGACCGCCTTTGTCTCCGCCTTCGGGGCCGATGTCGATGATATGATCGGCATATTTAATGACATCCATATGATGTTCGATCACCACCACGGTGTTGCCGGCCGCCACCAGCCGGTCCAGCACCGAAAGCAGCCGGTTGATGTCATCGGCATGCAGTCCGGTGGTGGGTTCATCCAGAATGTAGATGGTTTTTCCCGTGCTTTTTTTGGACAGTTCCCGGGCCAGTTTGATGCGCTGGGCTTCGCCCCCGGACAAGGTGACGGCAGACTGTCCCAGTGTAATATACCCGAGCCCCACCTCCACCAGGGTGGCCAGTTTGGCCTGGATGGCAGTGATGTTGTCAAAAAACCGGACCGCCTGATTGATCGTCATGTCCAGAACGTCGGCAATGTTTTTTCCCTTGTAACGGATATCCAGGGTATCCCGGTTGAACTGCTGTCCCTTGCACACATCACACACCACATGCACATCCGGAAGAAACTGCATTTCGATTTTGATGACACCGTCCCCGGTGCAGGCCTCGCACCGGCCACCCCGGATATTGAAACTGAACCGTCCGGGTCTGTATCCCCGGGCCCGGGCATCGGGTGTCTTGGCAAACAGATCCCGGATGAGTGGCAGTACCCCGGTATAGGTGCCGGGATTGGACCGGGGCGTTTTTCCGATGGCGGACTGGTCGATGTGAATCACTTTGTCCAGATGCCTGATACCGGTGATCCGGTCATGGGCGCCCACAGATTTTCGTGTGTACACGAGCTGATTGGACAGGGCCGGGTACAGGGTGGACAGCACCAGGGTGGATTTGCCGGATCCCGAGACCCCGGTCACACAGATGAAACACCCTAAGGGAAACGATACGGTCATCTGTTTGAGATTGTTGGCCCGGGCGTTGACCAGGGTCACCTGGTGGCCGTTGCCGTTTCTCCGGACATTGGGGACGGGGATCTGTCTGATGCCGCCGATGTATTGGCCGGTCACCGACTCCGGGCAGTCTGTCAGGGCTTCCGGCGGTCCGGAAAACATGATTTTGCCGCCGTTCACACCGGCTGCCGGCCCCATATCGATCACATGGTCGGAGGATAAAATGGTCTCTGTGTCATGTTCCACCACCACCACGGTATTGTCCAGATGTTTCAGATCCATCAGGGTCTTGATGAGCCGGGCATTGTCCCGCTGGTGCAGGCCGATGCTGGGTTCATCCAGCACATAGAGCACCCCGGTGAGCCTGGAACCGATCTGGGTCGCCAGCCGGATCCGCTGGGTTTCACCGCCGGACAGGGTGTCGGCGGACCGGGAAAGGGACAAGTAGTCCAGGCCCACGTTTTCCAGAAAAAACAGCCGCTGGGTCAATTCCTTGATAATGCTGGTGCTGATGAGTTGATCTTTTCCGGTCAAGGTCAACGATGCAATGGTTTTCAACGCCTGTTTAACGGGAATTCCAGTGAGTTCCCAGATGGCGTGCCCCCCTACCCGGACATGGCTGGAGGCCGGGTTCAACCGGGTGCCTTTGCACCGGGGGCAGACCCTGGCGTTCATGTATTGCTTCAATTCTTCTTTCACGGTTTTGGCATCGGTTTGCTCATACCGTCGTTTCAGATAAGGAACAATGCCTTCAAATTTTTTTTGGCTCCGGATTTTTTTGCCGGCCTGCTCCGTGTAAAAGGTGATGAGTTCGTCTTGGGCCCCATACAGCAGCACCTGTTGAAACCGGTCAGGTAACTGGTTGAACGGGGTGTAGATATCTGAATCAAAATGGCTGGTCAATGCATCCAGAAACTCCATGAACTGGACAGAATCCCTGTTCTGCCAGGGAAGAATCGCTCCCTGGCGCAACGACAGGCCGGGATCCGGAACGATCAGGTCCGGGTCGAATTCCGTGATGGTGCCCAACCCATCACAGTAAGGGCAGGCCCCCTGGGGGGAATTAAAAGAAAAACCGGCCGGCGTCAACGGCGGATAACTGATATGGCAGGTCAGGCAGGAAGCGGTGTCGCTGAACAGCAGGTCCTGATCTCTGTCCATATCCAGCACAATGACAGGGCCTTTGGACAGGCTCAGGGCCAGCTCCAGAGAATCATTCAGCCGTTTTTCAATACCCGGTTTGATGATCAGGCGGTCCACCACCACCTCTATGGTGTGTTTTTTGGTTTTTTCCAGAACCGGAATGTCCCGGGTTCTCCAGATGATCCCGTCCACCCGCATCCGGGCAAACCCGTCTTTTTTCATCCGGGCGAAAACAGCCTCATGCCGTCCTTTCTGGTTTTTGATCAGCGGTGCCAGAAGTATTATCCGGGTATCTTCGGGCAGGATCAGGATCTGGTCGCTGATCTGATCAACGGTCATGGGTTCAATGGGGTTGCCGCATTGATGGCAATGGGGGGTTCCCACCCGGGCGAACAGCAGCCGGAGGTAATCATAGATTTCCGTGATGGTGCCCACGGTGGACCTGGGATTGTGACCCGCAGTTCTCTGTTCAATGGCAATGGCCGGAGACAGCCCGTCAATGCTGTCCACATCCGGTTTGGCCATTTGTCCCAGAAACTGTCTGGCATAGGTGGACAACGATTCCACATACCGCCGCTGGCCTTCGGCATACAGGATATCAAAGGCAAGGGTGGATTTGCCGGATCCGGACAGGCCCGTGATCACAATGAGACGATTTTTGGGAATCCGAACATCGATATTTTTCAGGTTGTGTTCCCTGGCCCCTTGAATAATGATGTCACTCATGCGCCATTGTCCGGTCTGTTCGATGCCGGGCCTGAAACACCGCTGTTCTGACGGCCTGCACCATGCTGGCGGGGTCGGCCTGGCCTTTCCAGGCAATATCATAGGCGGTGCCGTGGTCCACGGATGTCCGGATAACGGGCAGTCCCAGGGTGATGTTCACACCGTCCTTGAAATGGATCAATTTGAAAGGAA
>JAABTO010000254.1 GCA_011389835.1 Desulfotignum sp.
GTATCGATCATTTTTGCCTGGGCGGCCGGGACGACCGCGCTGGTAATCATGAAAACGGCAATGAGCATGAAAACAGATGATTGTTTCACCACACGGGTCATGATGGTTTCCTCCATTCAATTGGATTCATAACATGACCACTTTATAATTTTTACATGGAACCGTCAAGGTCTGGGCCGGGCAGAGTTAACGGGTGAAACGAGGTGCCGGGCATGCGCAGCGTGTGAACGGCAACGTGCAAAAACGGATCAGCGGATAGATCGCGTTACAATATCTGGATTACTTGTTTCGGCGATTTGATTCTGAATTTTCTTGATCCCGCAGGTACTTGAGTTTCACCTTTAAAATATCTTGAATTTCTTTGAGCATGACCGGGTCGATTTTTTCAATTTCGATCAGGGACTGGACCAGTTGGGTGCCTAAAATCTGATTTTCAAACTCAAGTGCCCGGCGGCGCAGGCGGGCAAGTCTGGGGAGGTTGTCCGGAGAAACCCGCCGGTCGATCCGGGGGTCTGACATGGAAACAAGTTCCCCCTCGGGCAGGGACGGTTTCAAGGCATCTCTCCCGATTCGAAGCATCTCTTCCCGGGATGTCCCGGTAAGCCGCAAAATTTCCTGCTGAATAGCCTGAGGGATCTTTGGAAACGTTTTTTCTCCTTTGGGATTTTTTCTGCCCGAATGATACCCGGTCAAGGCGGCTTCACTGATTTGTAGCCGTCTGGCAAGTATTTTTGCCGGCACTCTTTTCCCGTCGATCACCAGATTTTTATCTGTTTTGATGACCTTCCGGAGCCATGCCCTGAAGATTTCCATCTCGGTTTCCATCAAAAAAAACATATGTCGCCCTCAATTGTCAGGATTCATTTTCACATTATTCCATCAAAAAAAAGATTGCAAGTGAATTTACAAGAAATTTGTGATTCAGCCGGTAAATCTATGTTTTTGTAAATCCTCATCCAACCGGATATTACAGATACGTTGAGAATAACCGGCCCCGGCAGACCTCCGGGACCGGGATTGTTTTTTTTCGCAAATACCCGTATGATCTCTAAAATTTTGAGGCAGGACAGATAACCATATGCAGAAATTTTTAATCCCCAGGGATCGAATTTGTGAAAACAAAGGAATTCTCGACGGGCCGGACGCCCGGCACATCGTCAGGGTACTGCGCCTTTCCAGCGGAGACGACCTGATGTTTACCGACGGCCTGGGAACCGACTTTACCGGCCGGATATTGAGCTGCACCCGGAACCGGGTGGTGGTGGAAATATTGAATACAGAGGCGTCCCGGACCGAATCCCCTTTGTCCCTCACCGTCTGCACCGGCATGCTCAAACATCAGAAAATGGATGATGTCATTCAGGGACTGACCCAGATCGGCATCACCCGGTGGATTCCTTTTTTTTGTGAACGGTCGGTCCCGACCCCGGACGACAAGGCCTTGGCCCGGCGAATGTCACGCTGGCAGACCATTGCCAATGAAACCATTAAACAATGTCGAAGAAGCCGGGTGGTGGAGATTTCCTGTCCCATGACACTCACGCAACTCCTGGATATGGCCGACACGTATGATCATTGCATCGCGTTCTGGGAACAGGGCGGGGAACCGGTGTCCCGGCTGACACCTTTGACAGGCGATAACAAGACTTTGATATTGATCGGACCCGAAGGGGGATTTTCAGAATCGGAAATCCATCAGGCCTCGGCAAAAGGATTCATCCCCTGTTCCCTGGGTCCCCGGATCCTGCGGGCGGAAACCGCATCCCTGTGCGCAGCCGCCCTGGTTCAGCACCGGCTGGGAGATATGTAATCCTGTCATGAAAGTTTTATTTTTTTGCTTGACATCCCCAGACAAAAAACATATAAACCCAGTCGTTTGCTGTTCACGCCCAGGTAGCTCAGTCGGTAGAGCAGGGGACTGAAAATCCCCGTGTCAGCAGTTCGATTCTGTTCCTGGGCACCAGATTTTAAAAGGCTTTCATGGTTTTTAATCATGAAAGCCTTTTTTTTGTCATCACATGGCAGTCAATGGGGCTTTGCGCATGCAAATTTCGGGTAAAGTTTTGGCCAGCACGGATTTGTGCTTGCCAATCAGCCTGATTGTACATATAATAATCGATTAGCAAAAAAATGAAACCCGCTTAAAGGGAAGGAGAAATACCATGGCTAAAATTTTTTATTCCGGAAACAGAGAGGCAAAACTCCTTTCCAAAATTGAATCCTCCAAGGAAAGAGACCGAATCCGGACTCTCAACGCAATCCGGGACAATATCGACTATTTTGCCAACAAAGTGGCCATGAAACTGATCGAAAGCGGGCTCATCGAGACCGTGAGCAAGTCTTCCATTGAAAATCAGATCGTCCGCTGCCTGGACACCTTGATCAAGTCCGAGGATTTTGACGTGGATTATGCGGTCGCCCCTTTCCGGACCCTGGTGGCCAGCCCCAACATTGCCAGCCTTTATCTGACCGCGTTCGTGGTAGAAAAACTGATCGACCACAAGGATGTCATCGATGTGTTCGGCAGTGATGAAGATATCTACTTCTGCATCCACAAACAACTGACGCAACTGATGGCGGAATAACCTTTTGCCGTCAGAAGACAGCTTTGATTATTTCTTCACCCAGGAGCCGTCCGGTTTCTGTATATAGGTTCCCGGAGCGGCCCGTTCCGCCAGTTGCAGGGCCCGGTTTTTTTCCACCACCGAAATCGAGGTGTTCTGCTGGGCCGCAATATGGGCATAGATGGTCTTGCGGTCCTGATTTTCCTGAGTGATCAGGGTTTCATGACTTTTTTCGTTGCCCACGAACGCCAGATATCCCTGGTTGTCCTCACCCACAATTCCCTGTTTTTTTAATTCCGCGATCACGGGCAGCCGTTCCTTCATCCGCTCCTTGATCCCCTGGGCCGAAACTGAACCGGCAACGGTCAGCACGGCGGCAATACCCAGAACCATCCACAGGGTCCATTGCTTAATTCTCATTTTTTTTCTCCAGTTTTTCCATAATTTTGTCCTCCTGGGCATCGATGTCACTGAAGAAGTCGTCCAATGCCCGCTGCACCTTGACATTCACATCGATGGTGATGTGAATGGGTTTGACCTCCACGGGTTTGACGTCCACTTCATGGCGGGTCTCACAGCCGCCAAAGGCCATGACCATCAAAACCAGTAACATTGAACGGGATAGCAGGGTCATCACCCCTCCTCCTTATTTTAACAGTTTTTGGATCTTGTTTCCGAATGTGATCACCTGATTGAACGGCAGCGTCAGGTTCACGTCCAGTTTGATCCCCTGAAACCGGGACCCCGGGCTCTGGGCATCCACCCGGACAAACGAATTGATATCTTTTTTATATACAAAAGGCAATACCCGGCCGGGTTTGCCGTCCAGTTCCATGTTTGCGGTTAAAGTCTCGCCCTGGGTGTCAAAGGTGAGCTTGGCCCAGGCATATTCAAAATCCTTCAGGGCCTCGGATGCCAGGTCCAGCTGACTGAACCCGGAGGCATCCATGGGAATTCCGGCCTTGAGCTTTTCAGGATTTTGAATCACGATCCGCCCCCCCTGCCCCGGCGTCGAGAACAGAAATGCGTTGTCAAAAGAAATTTCCCCGTTTTTGATCACCACGGGAATACGCCCGTTCAGGCTGCCTTTTCCCTGGGCGTCAAACCCGCCCATCTGAGCCAGCAGCCGGTTCAACTGAATCCGGTCACAGTACAGGGTCAGGGCCACGGACCGGTCCGGCGAAGGCACCCGGACCGATTCCGTGGACACCTGTCCGCCGGCCCAGTTGAGATGCACATTTTCAAGCAGGAGTGAACGATCCGGCTCCAGGGTGAAGCGCACCACCGCGTCCGTGGCCGTAAAATCACCGGCCTGAATCCGTTCGATGGTCACCACCTGTCCCGGAACCGATGCCGGCGCAAGAAGGTCGTTGAAGGCCAGACGCCCCTGAATGCCGCTGACCGACAGTTTCTGATCCGGTATTGAGGCAGATCCCTCATGAACAATCAGATCCGCCGACGTGGTCAGACGGTGATCTTGCCACCCGGCGGAACCGGACACCTGAACATCAAAATCATAGTCCGCCTGAAACGGAAGCCGGGGCACCAGGTTGCCGAACCGGTACGGTGACACCCGGAACCGGTTCGTTTGCGCGGTAACATGCACATGCGTGTCAGGACCCAGCCCTGCCGTCCCTTTGAGTGCGATGGTCACGGCATCGGAGTCGGGCACCTGAAATGTGCCGTCAAACCGGATATCCTGCATTCCGGTGCGCTGAATACCGCCCTGCCCCGTCAGAACGGCCCGGTTGTCGATCATCAGCTTTTCCACGGAAAACCGGCCGGTTCCGCTGACATGGGGATAGGTGACCGGTATCTGCGCCCATATTCCCTGGACGGCCATGTGTTTGTCCGGCAGTGTGATACTGCCGGACACCAGCTCCGTGGAAAGATCCACCCGGGGACCTGCCAGAGGTGTGTCAGCCATATCCATGGACACCCTGCCGGCCGTGT
>JAABTO010000255.1 GCA_011389835.1 Desulfotignum sp.
TCCACTCCAGTTCCACCTCGAATTTCTTTTTCAATCGACGGCCCTGCTCCTCTTCCACCTTGAGCTGAATCTCCATGCTGGCAGGAAAGTTTACGGTCACTTCATCCGCTCCCTGACTCAAGGTCATGGCACCGGCATCGATCTTGTCCGCAATCAGTCGCAATGTCTCGCTGATCTCTTTGGCGGTTTTTTTCTCTTCCGTCTTGAACAATACCGTTTCCCGTCCCATCACGGTTTTCTCCCGATTAATCCGGTTGATAAATAGTATTGTCATAACACCATTTGCCTGCGCATTCAATACTGATCCGGGTTGATATTTTTCAGGGCCTGTGGTTCAATCATAACATGAGCGAAAATGTATTCTATTTCATACTGGTACAGACGTCCGCCATTATGTCCGGAATGCTGGTTATGGGGTCCCTGGGACACATGATTTACCAGCGACGAGAACCTCCGAGCATGATCGCCTGGCTTCTGGCCATTCTTCTGCTGCCCTATCTGGCCGTACCGCTTTATTTTCTCCTAAGAAGCCGGAAACTCAAGCGACAGGAAAAAACAGCACTCACACTGGCCAAAAAAGGAGAAATCCCGGATACAAAAGCCAATCATATCGACATGGTCTTTCGAAACAACGGGATTGCCGGCGCCACAGTCGGGAACCGCTTTTTTTTCTATACCGACGGGGTCAAAGCCTATAACATTCTCATGGATCAGATCGCATCGGCCCGGCACTCCATTCTGATCTCCACCTATGTCCTGAGTCCCGATCCTGTGGGAAAAAACATTTTGTCGGCCCTGACCCGTAAAGCATCCCAGGGCGTTCAGGTGAAGCTGCTTATCGACTGTGTCGGATCTCTGCCGCTTTATTTTTACCAGAAACCTCTGCGTAATCTGAAAAATGCCGGGGGACAGGTGGCGTTTTACATGCCGCTGCTGACCCGGCCGTTTCAGAACTACATCAACTTGAGAAATCATCGGAAAATTTTCATTTTCGACGACCACACCGTGCTTTCCGGCGGCATGAACCTTTCCAGACAATATATGGGACCTTCCCCGTGTGATCAGCGATGGACGGACATCCTTTTTTATCTTCAGGGACCGGCCGTGTTCCACTACCGGGAAATTTTCACCGAAGACTGGAATCATACAGCCAGAGGAAAACTGGACCTGCCGGATTTTCTGCCGGACCCTTCCGGCGATATCACCCTTCAGGTGGTGCCTTCCGGGCCGGATATCCAGAGCGATGCCCTCTACGAAGCGCTGCTGTCCGCCGTTTTTTCCGCAAACGAACGCATCTGGATCGTGACCCCCTATTTTGTCCCGGATAAAAGTCTGATGCAGGCCCTGGTCATTGCCTGCCACCGGGGGGTGGATGTCCGGCTCATCACCCCGGCCGCCTCCAATCACCTGATTGCGGATCTGAGCCGGTCCGGTTACATGCGGGAACTGGCCGGCAAAGGCGTGAAACTGCTGTTGTATCCCCGCAGCATGATTCACGCCAAGGCCATTTTGTTTGACCGCCAGGGTGTGATGATGGGATCTGCCAATTTTGACCAGCGCAGCCTGTTTCTCAATTATGAAGTGGTCAGTTTCGCCTATTCCGGATCCATTATTGATTCATGTGCCGCCTGGATGAAGGAATTGATGGCGGATTGCACCAGCCGGATGCCGCCGGCAGGCCGGTGGCGGCGGATCAGTGAAAACCTCATGAGCGTGTTTGCACCGCTGCTTTGAAGACCAGGGTCCGTTAAAATGTTCAAACCGGATATCCCTTTACTGCGGTCCCCGTTGATCCTGGAAAACAAGATCATTCCCAGTGATTTCGGGATCCTGTGCTGGAACGTTCACAAAGAGAACCTGAAACCGGAATTCGACACCATGATCAAAAACTGGATCCGGCAGTTTGACATGGACATTTTGATGTTCCAGGAAGCGGTGTTTCCGGACAATCTGTTTTCCGTGGCCGGACTGCCCTTTGCTGCGGCCGCCAATATCAAACTTCGGGGGCGCCAGTTCGGGGTGCTCACGGCTGCCACCGCCGACATTCATACCAAAACCGATGTCATGTCCCTGGCCAGGGAGACCATGCTCACCACCCGCAAAAACATTCTCATGACCCGTTACTGGCTTGACAACGGTGATCTGCTGCTGGTGGTCAATGTGCATGCGGTCAATTTCACCTCCCGGGCCTGGTATGAATGGGAATTTTCCCGGCTGCTCAAAACCCTTCAGCACCATACAGGACCCATGATTGTGGCCGGGGATTTCAACTGCTGGAACCGGTCCAGGCTCGAGATCATCATGGCACTGTGTCGCAAGCTGGGTCTGAGACAGGCGCGGCCGGACCGGCCCCGCCTGGTCAAGCAGTTTTTCGGATTTGAACTGGACCGCATCTATTTCCGGCAGATGACATTACGGCATATGGATGCGCTGGAAAACCGCATATTTTCAGACCACAACCCGTTGCTGGCAAGATTTTCCTGCACCAGCCCCTAGTATTTCATCAGAACTTGCATTCTTTCATGGTTTTGGCAAGTTCCCTGTATACGTCGGAAAACCGCAGCATGCCGACGAACTCGTTTTCTTCCATCACAAAAAGGGTGTCATGCCGATTGACAACAAACAGATGAAAGCATTTGGAAAGCGTATCTTCCACATCCACTGTCTGCCCTTCATTGGGAATGTTCACAAAATCCTTTACATGGATCTCCCCGGCCTTGCCGCACAGATCCTTGAACGGACTTTCCCACAAATCATACTCTTTTCGCATGGACGTCCAGATGTATTTAAGGCCGAATTTTTCAAGGGTGTCTTCCACATTCACCTTGTTGTATTTTTTTTCCAGGCCCTTGAACAGATCGATGGGAGAGATTTTTCCGATAACCTGTTTTTTTTCATTTTCCACCAGCAGGATCCGCTGGGCGCTTTTTCCGGACAAAAAGGCTTCCTGTGCGGTTTCCAGCTCTGAAAGCGCATCAAACAGGGTGGCCTTGTCTGAAATTTTTGGAAAATTATCTATTGAAACCATTAGTTTCCGTACTTTCATTTTTTCCATATCTTCTGTCTCCTGTTTCAGGTATGTCCCGATACTGACCCGCCCCTGACCGCAGCAGCAAGCAGGGACTGTTTTCTTTGATTATCAGGTATACTGAGTATAGAATAGGAATCCCTCCAGAAAGTCAATGGGTTTTGCAATTTTCCCGTTCAAAAGCGTTGAAGGAACAGCTGACATCTTTCCGGTTATATGATAAAAACCATGAGACCTACATGATTGTCATCTGAATTCTAACCAATGGAGAAACCCCATGGAAAATACCCGATTGTCCGTCACGGAAAAACCGGTGGATACGATTGAATCCGACCTGGCGGTCTATTTTGCTTTTTATCTCACAGACAAAGCCCCCTCATGTGATCCGGCTGTAAAGGCCCCGGTGGAAAACGCCTTTGCATTAAAGGATTTTACCGGCAAGAACGATGATCAGCTCCTGTATTATCCCTCCCCGGGTAACAGACAGGCCAACGCCGGAGGAAAAAGGATCCTGGTCCTTGGGCTGGAAACGGCTGACCCCCGGAAGGAAATTTCCGGTTTTCTGGAAACGCTTCGCAAACGGGGCGGGGATATCGCCAAAATTTGTGAAAAAACAAAGACCGGCATCCTGTCGGTCTGTCTGCCCCGGATTCCGGATGTGCCGCTGGAAAAGACTGCGGAAGCTCTGGCAGAAGGGATCCTGCTGGGGGATTACCGATTTGCCAAATACAAGCAGACCACCCGGAAAGAGACCGATTATCAGGGCGTTTCAACCATCTGGTTTTCCTGTGACACCGGCACGCCGTCTGTTCGAAAAGGGATAAAAAAAGCCATGAATGCCGCAGATGCCGCCTGCAGGGCCAGGGATATGGCCAATGAACCCGGCAACGGGTGGACTGCCAAAGAGTTTGCCGAATACGCAAAATCTCTGGCAGATACTCATGGGCTTGCCTGCACCTGTCTGGACAAAAAAGAGATGGAACAGCTGGGCATGGGCGGCATCCTTGGGGTGAACCAGGGGTCTGTCACCCCGCCCTGCCTGGTGATCCTGGAATACGACCCCGGCAGAAAAGCCGACACACTGCTGCTGGTGGGCAAGGGGCTGACCTTTGATACCGGGGGTATCAGCATCAAACCCGCCGCCGGCATGGAAGAGATGAAATATGACATGTGCGGCGGGGCCGCGGTTCTGGCGGCCATGGCTGCCGTGGCCAAAGAGAAGCCCGGTCTTCGGGTCGTGGCCATGGTGCCGGCCACGGACAACATGCCCGACGGCTCGGCCCTGCGGCCCGGGGATATAATCCGCCATGTCAACCAGGTGACCGCTGAAGTGGTGAACACCGATGCCGAAGGCCGGCTGATCCTGGCCGATGCCCTGGCCCACGGTATCAAGACCTATCAACCCGACTGCGTGGTGGATATCGCCACCCTGACCGGGGCGGTGATCATCGGCCTGGGCCACCATTATGCCGGCATGGT
>JAABTO010000256.1 GCA_011389835.1 Desulfotignum sp.
AACAGAACATGTCTACCAGTATCAGGGCGTTCAGATACTGGACTGCATTGAATTCAACCCCGCGTTCCGTTACCAGGACACGGCATCGGATCTGGCTTTTCTGGCCATGGACATGGATTTTCTCGGCCACCGGCCGACCGCACTTTTTCTGCTCAGCCGGTACGTAAAAACGACCAGTGACGCGGATTTGATGCAGGTGATTGATTTTTACAAATGCTTTCGGGCCATGGTGCAGGTAAAGGTGTATCATTTGCAGATTGAGACGATCCCGTCACACGATGATGCCAATAAGGCCAAACATATCCATAAAATGGAACAATACCTGGATCTGGCTTATCAGTATGCCCTGAAAACGGCTTTTCCGGTCATCTGGGTGACCTGCGGCATGATTGCAGCAGGCAAAAGCACGGTGGCAGAAAAACTGGCAGCACTGTTTTCCATACCCTGGATCCGCAGTGATGAAATCCGCAAAACCCTGTTTGAGAAGTTGCCTGACAAATCCGGCAAGACCGGGTTTGAAAAAGGAATGTATAGCCCGGATGCCACCTCGCTTGTGTATGGCAAAATGCTGGTCACAGCCCAGGCAGCACTTGAAAAAGGCAGATCCGTGATCCTGGATGCCACCTGCAGCAGGCAAAAAGAACGGCAGGATATACTGCAGCTGGCCCGGGACACATCTGCCAACATCATTTTTGTTGAATGCCGGTGCCCGGACCAGGAAATCAAGGCCCGGCTGAAAAACCGGGAACACCAATCCACGGTATCTGACGCACGGCTGGACCATTTTGCCGCCATAAAGAAGCGCATGGCCCCTTTTGACCATTTGTCAGCGGATGTGCACATGCCGGTTCGAACCGATCAGTCCCTGGACAGCATCATCGAGACCATTCTGACAGGCGAGCATGAACTGCTGGCAAGGCAGACCGCACAAAAAGCCCGGTGAAGCAAAAGGGTTTACTATTGGAGACGCCTCTACTGGGCGGTATAGCCCCCATCAATGACCAGCTCGCTGCCGGTGACAAATGCGGATTCCTCCGAAGCAAGATACAGGGCGCCATATGCAATATCCTCAGGCTTTCCAACGTGGCCGACAGGATGCTTGCTGTCCAGATTTTTTCGAAAGGCTTCCACCCCTTCTTCAGAGGCTTTGCCCAGTTCTTCAACAAGAGGGGTCCAGATATATCCGGGATGAATGGAATTCACGCGAATACCTTGTTTTGCATAAATCAAGGCATCTGTCTTGCTCATCAACCGCACAGCCCCTTTTGATGCATGATAGGCCGGCAGATCCGGTGCACCGACAATCCCGTAAATGGAAGAAAGATTGATAATACTGCCGCCCTTGTTTTTCTGCATATGGGGAATGGCATATTTGGTACACAGGAACACCCCTTTGACATTCACGTTCATCAGGTTGTCCCATTCCTGTGCATCAATCTCATGGGTGGGTTTGTTGGGACCGGCAATACCGGCGTTGTTCACCAGGATGGTAATGCTGTCAGCAGGCGAGATCACATCGGCCACATTTTTTTCATCAGAAGTGTCCAGATGCTGATACTCTGCCCGGCCCTGGTTTTGGCGGATTTCTTCAACCAGTTGTTCGCCTTCATCATCAATAATGTCGGTGACGATCACATAAGCCCCTTCCCTGGCAAACAGTTTACAGATTTCCCGGCCGATTCCCCGGGCACCGCCCGTAATCAATGCGGTTTTAGCGTTCAAGCGATCCATTGTGTTTTCCTCCTATCTCTTGTTATATGCATGGGTGTTAATAAAAAACAGCCGCCACCGGCGAATCATCGGGCATCTCTTTCAAAGGCACCGGAAATACAGACGCACCGTTTCTGAGTGCATGGCATGCGGCCACATTGAGCAAATCCTGGTCTTTCGCCTGCTTTTCAGAATGGAAGACCGGTCCGTCATCCCAGCTGAACTGCCCCCATTGGTCGACATCCCGGGCGACTATCAGGTGTTTCACCTGCCCGGTGGGTGCCTGCTGGAGAATATGGGCCAGATCATTGGCGGTTTTGCCTGACCCCTTCAGATCCTGATATGTTTTTAACGCCTGGTTAAGGTCTTTGCGGGTGTGCGGTGCGACAATTTCCCAGGCCGCTTTTTGCAGGTCCTGTGCCGACATATTTTCCGGATTTCCCGTGATCCCTTCTTTTACAAGGTGAGGATAGGTGTTGGCGGATCGATACAGGGCGTGGAGATAGTCCACACCCGCCAGGATCAGCAGATCCGAACGCGGACCCAAAAAGGTGGTCAACGCTTTGTTAATGGCTTGAAAATACCGCAGAATACGGTCTTTATCTTCATCATCAGCCACACCCTGTCCATGGAAAACCGCCGCTTTTCTGCCCGGCGCCTGGCTGGTCTGGCTTGCGGTATGAAACTGGAGCTGTTTTTCCTGAAGATCGAACCGCAGTGCCTGGGACAGGCTTTCCGGCAGATTTTCGGGTGTGATTTCATCACAATGCTGCCTGGTGCCCTTATAGAACCGGCATTCATTCTGACTGAGGGCAAGGATAAAAAAAGTGGTGTCATACGCCACCAGGGGCAAAACCGGTTTTAGGTGAAACTGATCTGCCACCACTGCCACTTCGGGCGTATCCATGGAAAGCCGAAAGGCACGCGTAAGTTCAGGTGA
Source organism: Desulfotignum sp. (assembly GCA_011389835.1). Taxonomy (GTDB): domain Bacteria; phylum Desulfobacterota; class Desulfobacteria; order Desulfobacterales; family Desulfobacteraceae; genus Desulfotignum. The sequence continues at coordinate 2,651 of JAABTO010000256.1, forward strand.
CATAAAAAGGACAAACCCGTCTTTTTGATACTGCCAGAACGCTGCATTGCCGTTCTCCAGCAGCGCCATGGCAGGGCCCAGGTCAATGCTCTGAGCGATGGGTTTGATCTTTTCCATGATATTCTTAAAACGGATCTGATTTTGCAGGCTTTCTTTACCGCTCCTGCGGGTAGGTATATATATGGAGATGCATGCAGCATTTTCATGTTTGAGCAAGGCATCGAGGTCATTTTTGTTGAATGCATCCGCCAGATGCATGTTACCGGGTGTTGTTATATGTTTCATCTGTCTGTTCTCCTTATTATCCGGTATGTTGCCAATTTTTTGTTACCTTACCAGACCATGAAAAAGGATCATATGGTGAAAAACCACCATTTTTTATCGTCACGGTATGCAGTTGAATCGGGTTTGTGTATTTTCCAACAGGCGGTCATGGATCAAAAATAGACAAATACAAGAAAATGTTCTCCAATATGGGGGTTATTGTGTATTGTATAACCGGCAAAAAAAAAGTACCTTTATTCTATTTAGAAAAATTCAATATTACCGGACCCAAACACAGCTCAGACCGGTATCAGGCGAAAGGAAAATACAAATGAATCAAAGAGATTTTGTGCTCTCAACAGAAACATGCGATGGGGTTATTTTTGACCTGGATGGTGTGATCACCCAGACGGCAAAGGTACATGCAAAAGCGTGGAAAACCCTTTTTGACAGCTATCTGGAAAACCGGGCAGCCCGTGAAAACCAGGTGTATATTCCTTTTGACGCAGACAAAGAATACCGCACTTATGTAGATGGGAAACCCCGGTATGACGGGGTAGAATCGTTTCTCAAATCCAGAGGGATCGACCTGCCCCGGGGAAATCCGTCAGACGGTCCGGACAGGGAAACCATTTACGGGCTTGGCAACAAAAAAAACGAGATTTTCAATGCCTATCTGCAAAAACAAGGACCCGAAGTATACGAAGATACGTTGAGTTTGATGTATGAACTAAAAAAACAAGGCTGGAAAATGGCGGTCATTTCCGCCAGTAAAAACTGCATTCCCATTCTTGAAGCGGTCGGGATTTCCGACTGGTTCGACACTATAGTGGAAGGTGTCCTTTCCGAGAAGCTCGGCATAAAAGGAAAACCGGAGCCGGACATTTTTTCCGAGGCGGCCCGCCGCATGTCGGTCACGGCGCAGCGCACCGCTGTTTTTGAAGATGCGACCGCCGGGGTGAACGCTGCAAAAAAAGGCGGATTTTATCGGGTGATCGGCGTAAACAGGGCAGACAATGAAGGCATTTTGAAAAAAGCAGGCGCTGATGTCGTGTTTTCGGATCTGTGTGACATCCGCATCAATGACAGACGGCCGGTCAGAAAAAAACAGATCGCATCCCTGCCCCCGGCCCTGGACCATATTCAGCAGATTTTAAAAGAGGCAAAAGACAGGAAGATTGCCCTTTTTCTGGACTATGACGGCACCCTGACCCCGATTGTCAATGATCCGGACAAGGCATTTCTGGACGAAAACACGCGGCAGATACTGGAAAAAGTGGCCCGAAAATGGGTGGTTGCCGTCATCAGCGGCAGAGACCTTCAAGCCATCCAGAATTTTGTAAAACTGGACAATGTCTACTATGCCGGCAGCCACGGGTTTGATATCTCAGGCCCGGCAAATCTTACGCTTGAAATGCAGAAAGGAAAAGAATTTCTGCCTGTTCTGGACAAGGCCCAGGGCCAGCTGGAAGAAAAACTGACCCACATCCCGGGCGCTGCCATTGAACGCAAACAATTTTCCATTGCCATCCATTACAGGAATGTCAAACAGGCACAAGTAAACGCAGTCCGGCAGGCTGTTCGCCAGG
>JAABTO010000257.1 GCA_011389835.1 Desulfotignum sp.
CATCTGTCAGCTGGCATGCAGCCTGGCCCTGACCGGCGGATACAATCCCCGGCGGTCCCGGCTGGCCATCCATCCGAAAACCGAACACCTCTATCATTTGCCCGTGGTGTGCAGCCAGTGTGAAAATGCTTACTGCATGCAGGTATGCCCCGTGGGTGCCATCACGCAGACCCGGGACGGCATCGTATCGATTGACACGGAAACATGCGTCGGATGCGGCTTGTGCGGCAAATACTGCCCCGTGGACATGGTACATCTGGACCCGGACACCAAAAAAGCGGTGAAATGCGAATTGTGTCAGGGAGAACCCGCCTGTGTGGCCGCCTGCCCCAGCGGGGCCCTGGAATGGGTCACACCCGCTGCCACGGCACCTGCCGCCGGGGAGGAGGAAATTCATGAATAATGCCTATGCCGGCCGGTTTCTGTTCATTGACCTGACACAAAGAGAGATCCGCACACAACCTGTGCCCGACACCCTCAAGGATCTGTGTATCGGCGGCAAGGGATTCGGGGCAAAACTGCTGGCCGAATCCGTGCCTCCGGGCACAGACCCCCTGTCGCCGGACAATGTTCTCATGTTCATGACCGGGCCGCTGACCGGCACGGCAGCCCCGGCCATGCGGGGGTGCGTGGTGTTTAAAAGCCCGCTCACCCACCTGTTTTCCGACTCCTATTTCGGCGGCAGCTTTTCCCATGAAATCAAGTATGCCGGGTATGACGGCATCATCATATCCGGCCGGGCCGACACCCCCGTGTACCTGTGGATCGATGATGACCACGTGGAGATCCGGGACGCGGCCCGCCTGTGGGGCAGGGATATCCTGGAAACCGGGGAACGCATCAAGGCCGAACTCAAGGATGACACGGTCAAGACCGCGGTCATCGGACCGGCCGGGGAACACCAGGTCCCCTTTGCCTTGATCGGATGCGAATTCAACCGCCAGGCCGGGCGGACCGGGGGCGGGGCCGTGATGGGATCCAAAAACCTGAAAGCCGTTGCCGTGCGAGGCTCCCGCCTGGTGCGTGTCCATGACCCAAAGGGGTTTGCCCGGGCCTGTGAAACCGCCCTGGCAGAACTGGCTGCCAGCCCGGATATCCAGACCCTCACGCAGGGCGGCACAGCCGCTTCCGTGGAGTTTGCGAACGAAACCGGCCTTCTGCCCGGCCTTAACTATCAATACGGCACCTTTGAAAACGCCGCGGCCCTGGGGGACCAGGGCCAGGGCAGACACATGTGGCTGGGCACCAACGCCTGCATGGGATGCCCCATCGGCTGCGCCAGAATCGGGGCGGTCCGCACCGGCAAATACAAGGGCCTGGTTTCCGATATCGTGGAATATGAATCCGCTGCCCTCATGGGGTCCAACCTGGGGATCTCCGATGTCCGGGCCGTGGCCCATCTGGTGAAATTATGCGATCGGCTGGGACTGGACACCATGTCCTGCGGCGGCATCATCGGATTCGCCATGGAAGCCGCCCAGAAAGGACTGATCCCTTCTCCGGCAGGCATGGACCTGGATTTCGGCAATGTGGCGGCCGCCCAATACCTGATCCATGCCATGGGTCACCGGACAGAGGGCATGGGGGACCTGCTTTCCAAGGGGGTCAAGGCGGCGGCCCGGGAGATCGGGGGCCGGGCCGAAGATATTGCCCAGCACACCAAGGGACTGGAAACCCCGGCATGGGGCCCCAGAGGGGTGTCCGGCATGGGCCTGGCCTACATGACCGCCGACCGGGGCGGGTGCCACCAGAGAGGGTTTACCGTGCCCCATGAACTGGCCGGAGAATGGAACAGCAGAAAAATCGATCCGCTGTCCCCGGAAGAAAAAGCCGGCATGGTGATCGCTTTACAGAACTATTCCGCCGGCACCGACACCCTGGTGAAATGCGATTTCGGCACCTTTGGTATCAGTGCCGCCACCTATGCGGACCTGCTGTCCGCGGCCACGGGCAGGCAAGCGGCCCCGGATATTTTCGACCAGGTGGGGGAGCGAATCTGGAACCTCACCCGGCGCTTCAACCTGGCCCACGGCATGGATCCGGCCGAAGACACCCTGCCCCGGCGGTTTGTTCAGGAACCGCTGCCGGATGGACCGGCCAGAGGCCACAAAATTTCTGAAACAGATATGGCCGTCATGCGGCGCGCCTATTACCTGGGCCGGGGGTGGGATGCCTCCGGAGTCCCGGAGCCGGCCACCCTGAACCGCCTGGAAATAGAACCCTGAGAAACATGATGAAAAAGTACATGACCCCATGAAACAAACCTATGACTATATCATTATCGGCGGCGGGTCCGCCGGTTGCGTGCTGGCCAACCGGCTCAGTAAAGACCCCTCCTGCAGCGTGCTGGTGCTGGAAGCCGGCCGGCCCGACTATATCTGGGATGTGTTCATTCACATGCCCGCCGGCCTGACCTTCCCCCTTGGCAACAAGTTCTATGACTGGTGCTATGAAACCGAGCCCGAGCCGTTCATGCTTCAGCGAAAGATTTTCCACGGCCGGGGCAAGGTCCTGGGAGGGTCCTCCTCCATCAACGGCATGATCTATATCCGGGGCAATGCCATGGACTACGAAAAATGGGCCCAGGCCCCGGGCATGGAACACTGGGATTACGCCCACAACCTGCCCTATTTCATCCGGGCGGAAAACCGGCTCAAAGGATCGGACCTGTACCACGGCACCAAAGGCCCCCTGATACTGGAAACAGGCCCCTGCAAAAACCCGCTTTTCAAAGCGTTTCTGGCATCGGCCCAACAGGCCGGGTATCCGTTGACCGATGATGTGAACGGGTATCAGCAGGAAGGGTTCGGGGCCTTTGACCGAAACATCCACCGGGGCCGACGCCTGTCCGCGGCCCGGGCCTACCTGCATCCTGTACTCAAACAGCGGCCCAACCTGGACCTGATCTGCCGGGCGCTGACCACGAAAATCACTTTCAGCGGGAAAAAAGCCACGGGTGTGGCATTTGTCAAAGGCAAAGGCAGCCGAGCCCGGACCGTGCAGGCCTCAGAGGTAATCTGCTGCGGCGGGGCCATCAACTCCCCCCAGATCCTCCAGCTGTCCGGGGTGGGCAATGCCGACGAACTGTCCGCCTTAGGCATTCCCGTGGTCCATGACCTGCCCGGCGTGGGGGAAAACATGCAGGACCACCTGGAGGTCTATGTCCAGTATGCCAGCAAAAAACCGGTGTCCATGAACCCGGCCCTCAAATGGTGGAAAAAACCGTTCATCGGATACAAATGGCTGTTCCACAGATCCGGGGCCGCCGCCACCAATCATTTTGAGGCCGGCGGATTCATCCGAAGCAACCAGGATGTGGACTACCCCAACATCCAGTTTCATTTCCTGCCCCTGGCCATCCGGTATGACGGATCCCGGCCCAGCCAGGACCACGGGTACCAGGTCCATGTGGGACCCATGTACTCCAATGCCGTGGGATCGGCGAAGATCACCTCCACAGATCCCCGAAAACACCCGGCCCTTCGGTTCAACTATCTGTCCACGGACCAGGACCGCAGGGAATGGGTGGAAGCGATCCGGTGCGCCAGAAAGATCATGAACCAGCCGGCATTCAAAGAGTTCAACGCCGGCGAAATCTCACCGGGAAACCATGTCCAGACCGACGAGGATATCCTGGACTGGGTGGCCAAAGATGCAGAAACCGCCCTGCACCCGTCCTGTACCTGCAAGATGGGCACCGATGACATGGCCGTGGTAGACCCCGCCTCCATGAAGGTTCACGGCGTAGAAAACCTGCGGGTGGTGGATGCCTCGGTCATGCCCTGCGTCACCAACGGCAACATCTACGCCCCCACCATGATGGTGGCGGAAAAAGCCTGCGACCTGATCCTGGGCAACACCCCGGAACCGCCGTCATCTGCACCTTTTTTCCGGCATGAAAAGAAACAGACATCTCTGCCCATGCCCCCGAAAAAATCAGACTGACCCCTGCCGACCGGTCCGGCCTGTCAGAGATCACGGCAGGCCGGACCGGCAGAAAAGAACCCTGATCTGTCTCATTTTTCCTTATCCTCATTTTTTTTCCGGGGAGGATGGTTTTCTCTACACACCCGGCACCGGTCATCAGAACAGTGTTCACAGGAAAAACAGTCTTTGCAGGGAAATTTTTTCACACATTCTGCCCGCTCTTCCGGCACATACAGCCTGCCTGGCATCCCGGGTATGGAAACAAACGGCATGACGCTCCCCCTTTCATTCCAGGCCCCCATTAAAATACCATAACCAGACCACAGGCGGTTTCAAGGGGGGGGCGCATCCGTGCTGAGAGGACACCGCCTTGTCTTGACACACCCATGGTAAGGCATGTACATTGACCTCGAATGATTTTAACCTGTTACCCTCAATGGAGTGCGTATGAAAACTTTCCTGATGAGTTTCAGCCTGACCTTCGGTTTGGTGACCCTGTTGGCCGTGTCCGCTCCGGCAGCGGAGTGGAATTTCTACGGTTCCGCCCGGGTGGCCACGTTTCAAGTGGAAAC
>JAABTO010000047.1 GCA_011389835.1 Desulfotignum sp.
TGAAACGGTCCCTGGTGAGGGCCGCATTTATTTCCGGTCCCGGAGAGATCGGGCGGCTGCGGCAGATCATCGGCCGGCTGGCTTCCGGAGATGTGCCCGGCGCCCTGGAGCTGGCAGGAAAACAGGCCAATGCCATATATTACCGGCTGTGGGGCGACAAAGCAGACCGGTTTGGAATTGCCGGTCTGCCGGATGCGTTTCACCGCCTGACACAGAATCCGTCCATTCTCCGGGATATGGAGGAAATCCTGGCCTGGGCCCGGGACGTCTCTCCGGTTGCAGGGGTTGTGCCGGACCTGCCGTTTCCCTGTTCCCTGGAGGTGCATGCCCAATTCAGCGCCACAGATATCCTGGCCGCATTTGACCGGGCCACCCTGGCCTCTGCCGGGCAGAAGGGCACCGGGGTTCTGCATTTCAAGGATATCAAAGCCTATGCTCTTTTGATCACCTTCCAGAAAACCGAAAAAGAGTTTTCCCCCACCACCATGTATGCGGATTATCCCATCAGCCGCTCCCTGCTGCACTGGGAGTCCCAGTCCAATACGGCCCTGGATTCACCCACCGGACAGAACCTGGTGGATCAAGAGGACCGGGGGTATACCATCCTGGTGTTTGCCCGGCCGAAGAAAAAACACAACCAGTGCACGGTGCCGTTTGTATTTTTAGGACCGGCCAGGCATGTCAGCCATCAAAAAGAGCGTCCCATCCAGATGGTATGGGAGCTGCGGTATCCCATGCCTGTGGAGATGTTTGAGGAGAACCGGCAGGGCGGGTGATGGGGATCCGGCAGCTCCCTTTTGAAATGATCTGATAAAATTGACAAAAAAATGTAGAAATGATAATTTTCCTTTAAATTTAGAAGGATAGAATCATTCAGACTGCCAAAAAATTGAGAAATAATTACCACCGGATGCTTTCAAAACGATTTCCGTATGCCGTCTACAACAAGCTCAAAGAAAATCCTTCAATGAGATTGTCAATTGCTTTCTTGAGAAGCCAGGGCAGTGGAATAAAAAAAGGTATGAGCAGATGACAGACGACAGCCGCATACAGATCTACCAGAGCCCGGACGGGGAAACACTGGTGGATGTCCGGTTTGAGCACGAAACTGTCTGGTTGACACAAGCCCAGATGGGGCAGGTCTTTGACACCACACCGGAAAATGTGCTGATGCATTTGAAAAACATCTATAAGACCGGGGAACTGGAACCGGATGCAACTGCTAAGGATTTCTTAGTAGTTCGAACCGAAGGCAAAAGGCGGGTTAAACGAAACCTCAAACATTATAACCTGGATGCAGTGATTTCGGTCGGTTATCGCGTGAACTCCAGACGGGGGGTACAGTTCCGCATTTGGGCCACTCAGCGGTTACGAGACTATTTAATTCAGGGCTATACCCTCAACCGGAAGCGCTTTGAAGAAAATGCAGCAGAATTAACGCAGGCCCTTGCCCTGATTCAGAAGGCGGCCAAATCACCTGCCCTTGCCACAGACATGGGGCGGGGTCTGGTGGATATCATGGGCCGGTATACAACCACCTTTCTGTGGCTCCAGCAGTATGACGAAGGATTGCTCAAAGAACCGGGCGGTTTTCCAGGCGGCACCCTTCCCACGCCCAAAGCGGCCATGGCATCCATAACGGCCGTCTGATAAGGCAGAATGGTGAGCCTGTGATCAATGATACCGGTCTTGCGGCGTTAACCCTGCTGGTGGCCGAGTCTGATCCAAAACAAAAAGAGACCCTGATTAAACTGATAATGAATTTGCTGTGTGAACACGAAAATTGAAGACACTTGAGGAGGAAGAACAATGAAATGTAAGTGCTGGAACACATGGTGTCTTCTGATCGTCTGTTTTATCGGAATCGTCTCCGGGCAGGCTTTTTCCGGGGGAATGCCGGTCCGGGACATGCTGGTGGATACCGACTGGGTCTGGGTCCGGTCCCTTTACAACAACGATACCCGAAACAGCCCGGACACATCCGGCCGCTACATGGTGCGGTTCAACAGTGACGGCACATTCACCGGTCGTGCCGACTGCAACCGGATCCGGGGGCAGTACCGGGTCGACGGGCATCAACTCACTGTGTCTGACATCATTTCCACCCGGGCCATGTGCCCTGAGGGGTCACTGGATCAGATGTTTTTAAAGGACCTGCAGAACTCGGCCTCCTTTTTTTTCAAAGCCGATGACCTCTATTTCGACCTCAAATTCCATTCCGGCACCATGAAATTCTCCCAGTTAGAACATGCGGCCCAGGTATTCATTCCGTGCAGGGATCCCAGGCCAGAGGCCTGCACCATGGAATATGACCCGGTGTGCGGCCGTAAAAAGGACAGGAGCACTGCCACATACGGCAGCGCCTGTGAAGCCTGCGCAGATCCCATGGTGGTGGAATATACCCCGGGCGAATGTCGGGAGTGAGTTTGAAAAAAACCGTAACCCACCTGATCACTACCGTGAAGGTGTTTCTGACCGATCCTTATCTGGCGGAAAAACACTCCATCGGGGCGGGTGATGCTTTTTAGCATAGTTGTTGAACATCCAACATGACGAAACGTAAATGAGATTTTGCAAAACATATGAATTTGAATTTGGTATTCAGGGAATCAAACTTGGATGGTCGCTTGCAGGCCCCCCTCTTATGACCGTTTACTGCTTTATTTTTGATAATATCATGATTGATACAGGTCTTTCCCATATGGAAAAAGAAATGGCCGGCATTGCACAGGAAAATAAAATCGATCGGATTTATCTGACCCATCACCATGAAGACCATTCAGGAAATGCAGCACATATTAACCAGTCTATCGGTGCAGACGTATACGGACACAGCCTGACAGCAGAAAAACGGCAGAAAACATATTCAATCCAAACTTGAATTCATGGAAAATCTTTATGGTAATATTGTTGATCTCTGGAAAAAAGGTCTTCCTGAAAAGCAGATTTTCAATGAACTGAAACTCAAA
>JAABTO010000048.1 GCA_011389835.1 Desulfotignum sp.
TTGGGGAAGCTCTGGAGCAAAGAAAGGATACGCTGGTTACTGCCGGAGGGATTCAGTCCAACCATTGCCGTCTTACGGCGGCAAGTGCAAGAAGGGCGGGACTTGACTGTCATCTGGTATTAAATGGTGTCCCGCCGGAGACACCCAATGGTAATCTTCTTTTAGATAATCTGTTTGGGGCTCATATCCACTATTGTGACAGAAAAGATCGAGATTCAATGCTGTATCAGGTTGCTGATGAACTTGCTGAAAATGGGAAGAAACCGTATGTGATTCCGGTGGGCGGCTCAAACAGCACAGGCACTGTTGGGTATGTTGATGCCATGTTTGAGCTTGAAATTCAGTTAAAGGAGATGACCCTGACACCGGATGCCATTGTGTTTGCTTCCAGCTCCGGGGGGACTCAGGCCGGTCTGACCCTTGGTGCCAGAATCACCGGGTTTAGAGGGCAGGTTCTCGGTATCAGCATTGATCAGGTGAAAACCGGGACAGCCTCTTTTCTTCCTGTCCTGACCCGGATCGTCAATGAGACTGCCAAACGAATAGATTCGGATATCGCAATGACAGAGTCGGATTTTTCTCTTGATTGTAATTATCTGGGAGCAGGGTATGCTGTGCCGGGAGACCTGGAGTTCGATGCGATTCGAGACCTGGCTCGATATGAGGGGATACTGCTTGGTCCAGTATATACAGCCAGGGCCATGGGCGCACTGTTGGACATGGTTCAGAAAAATGTGTTTAAAAAAGATCAGTCTGTTTTGTTCTGGCACACCGGGGGTACCCCGGAATTATTTGCATGGGCAGGTGATTTTAAAAAATAACAATTTAGTCGGTGCACAAGCCGCTGTATTAGATCTTGATTTAATCACACGAGATAAAAACAGGTACCAAACCTATTTCCCAAATGTTAAAATCATTTCTCCGGAATAACTGAGCCCATCGAGACAGCGGGTGAACTTGACCGGGCAAAAACTACGCGTCGGCAAGTTACCCGCACCGTTAGCTTGAAAAGGAAAGAACAATGAAATTCTCCCAGTTAGAACATGCGGCCCAGGTATTCATTCCCTGCAGGGATCCCAGACCAGAGGTCTGCACCATGGAATATGACCCGGTGTGCGGCCGTAAAAAAGACAAGCGCCCTGCCATATACAGCAACGCCTGTGAAGCCTGCGCAGACCCCATGGTACTGGGATATTTCCAGGGCGAATGCCGATCTTTTCTGAGGCAAGGCAGGGCAGGATAAAATAATAAGAGATAAGGAGAAACACGTTATGTTGAAAGAAATTAAGGCGTTACTTGGTAACGAAGCGAAATCATTGTTGGAACACACATGTCACACAGTGAAAAAAGAACTCCTGCACCTTCCCGGCCCTGATTTTATTGATCAAATCATGATTCCCAGCGACAGATCTGCCAATGTGCTCAGGAATTTACAATCAATGTTTAGTCATGGCCGGCTGGCCGGCACAGGCTATCTTTCAATTCTTCCGGTTGATCAGGGTATTGAGCACTCAGCAGGCGCCTCATTTGCTCCGAATCCTGTCTACTTTGATCCTGAAAATATCGTCAAATTGGCCGTTGAAGGCGGATGTAACGCGGTGGCATCCACATTGGGCGTGCTGGGCGCTGTGTCCAGAAAATATGCGCATAAAATTCCATTTCTTGTCAAACTCAATCATAATGAATTGCTGACCTACCCCCATAAATTCGACCAACGTATGTTTGCTTCTGTGGAACAGGCCTTCAATATGGGAGCCGCCGGAGTGGGGGCAACCATTTATTTCGGTTCAGAGGAATCCAATCGGCAGATTGAGGAAGTGACCCAGGCCTTTGAGCACGCCCATGAATTGGGCATGTTTACAGTTCTCTGGTGCTATTTGCGGAACAGTGCCTTTAAAAAGGATGGGATGGATTATCATACTGCTTCGGACCTGACAGGCCAAGCCAATCATCTCGGCGTCACCATAAAGGCAGATATTATCAAACAAAAACTGCCGACATGCAATGGCGGTTACACGGCCATTAATTTTGGCAAAACGCATCCAGGGGTATACGAACAATTAACAACCGAGCATCCCATTGACCTCACAAGATATCAGGTAGTAAACTGCTATATGGGGCGAATGGGACTCATCAATTCTGGTGGAGGAAGTGGAAAGAACGATTTGCAGCAGGCCGTCAGGACAGCCGTTATCAACAAGCGGGCCGGTGGTATGGGCCTCATCTCAGGCAGAAAAGCATTTCAAAAGCCCATGGAAGAAGGCATAGAACTGCTTAACGCCATACAGGATGTTTATCTGGAAAAAGAGATAACAGTCGCCTGATATTGATTGAATGTGCATTGGCGGTTACTGAAGTTTTTTTCATTTTTTAAGCCATCTCGCCCAAAGGAGAATCCCATGGGAAACATACCACGAAAAATCAAGGACGACGTGTCACTTGTCATCTGCGGCAGTGCAGGGAAGGGGATCCAGACCGTGGAAACAATCCTGACACAGCTTCTAAAACGTTCCGGCTTCCATGTGTTTGGGACAAAAGAGTATATGTCCAGGGTGCGGGGCGGAAGCAACTCCACGGAAATCAGGGTATCATCAACCAGCCGCCCTTCCCTTCTTGACAGGATCAATATTCTGGTCCCTCTGGACAAAGCGGCCTTGAAACATGTGCAAAAAAGGATATCCGAGAACACCCTTATTCTGGCTGATAAAGAACACTTCGGGCCTGTGGATGAAAAGGAGGCGCAGGGACTGATTGACTTCCCTTTCTCACAGGCGGCATCGGATATCGGTGGTGCCATCTATGCCAATTCCATTGTTGCGGGTCTTTTGGCGCAACTCTTCGGGATTGACCAGGAAGAAATGAGTCTCTTTCTTGATCAGTTCTTCTCGGAAAAAAAACCGGAGGTGATTGAAAACAACCAAAAGGCGGCAGCCAAGGGCTATGAGATTGCCCAGAGGATTGTTGAGGCTGAAGGTATCGCCATTGACATTGAGCGACATCCCCACATCGCAGAAGATATCTTCATCAACGGGGCAGAAGCCGTGGGGATCGGGGCCATTGCCGGGGGGTGCAATTTCCTATCCTCCTATCCCATGTCTCCCTCCACCGGAGTCCTCGTTTTCCTGTCGGAACAGGCTGAAAAATTCGGCATCATTTCCGAGCAGGCCGAGGATGAAATCAGCGCCGTAAATATGATGCTGGGAGCATGGTATGCCGGTGCAAGGGCCATGGTGACCACATCCGGGGGCGGTTTTGCTCTTATGGAAGAAGGGATCAGCCTTGCCGGTGTCATGGAAAGTCCGGCAGTCATTCATCTGGCCCAAAGGCCTGGTCCGGGAACGGGCCTGCCCACAAGGACGGCCCAGGGAGATCTTGAGCTTGCATTGTATTCCGGACACGGAGACTTTCCCCGCATCATACTTGCGCCGGGAAGGCTGGAGGAGGCGGTGTATCTTACCCGTGATGCCTTTCACCTTGCCGCAAAATTCCAGATCCCGGTCTTCATCCTGACAGACCAGTATTTTGTCGATTCTTACTATAATATCCCTTCTCTGGATTTTCAGAGCAAAAACCGTGAAAATGATATTATTGAAACGGAGGACGACTACAGACGCTACCGGATTACCGAAAACGGAATATCCCCACGGGGCGTGCCCGGTTTTGGCAAAGGCCTTGTGGTGACGGACAGCGATGAGCACGATGAAGCAGGCCATATCACCGAGGACCTTGATATGCGGGTCGCCATGGTGGATAAAAGAAAAAGAAAGCTGGTTGATATGAAAAAAGCGGCTTTCCCGCCTGAGCTGGTTGGAACGGATAACTATGATACCCTGCTCATCGGATGGGGTTCCACTTACCCTGTCATCCGGGAGGCATGGTCCCTTCTGGGGAGGGAAGATGTTGCGTTTCTCCATTTCAGTCAGGTCCACCCCCTTCATCCGGATACATCCGCATATCTGAGACAAGCGAAAAAGCGGATTGTTATCGAGGGGAACTCGGACGCCCAGTTTGCATCACTTTTAAGGCGCCACACCAAACAGGAGATTCACCAGACCATATTGAAATATAATGGGGCACAGTTTTCCGTGGAAGAAATGACAACACGCCTTAAGGAAACGATTGACATAAAGGAGTGACACATGGAATCGAATATATTTGATATGGGAAAGATTGATATCGCGTGGTGTCCCGGGTGCGGCAATTTTGCTATCCTCAAGGCCCTCAAGGCGGCCCTTGCCGAACTTGAGATAACACCCCATAACCTTGTTATGGTTTCCGGGATCGGACAGGCGGCCAAAATTCCCCATTATCTGAGGGCGAACGTCTTTAACGGTCTGCACGGACGTGCCCTTCCTCCGGCGACGGCCATAAAAGCAGTAAATCCCGACCTGACCGTCATTGCCGAAAGCGGTGATGGTGACATGTACGGCGAAGGCGGCAACCACCTGATCAATACCATGCGCAGAAATCCGGATATCACGAATATTGTCCACAACAACATGGTATACGGACTCACCAAAGGTCAGGCTTCCCCCACCAGCCGTATGGGATTCAAGACACCGGTGCAGGTAAGGGGTGTGGCGATTGAGCCATTCAACCCCATCGCCCTGGGCATTGCCCTTGACGCATCCTTTGTGGCCAGGGCTTTTGCAGGTGATTTTGAACAGATGAAAGAGATTCTAATAAAGGCCATATCCCATCACGGTTACGCCCTCGTGGATATTCTGCAACCCTGTGTTTCTTTTAATAAGCTGAACACGTATGAGTGGTTCAAGACGCACACTTACTATCTTGACAATGCCCATGACCCGACAGACCGGACAGCTGCCTTCGGCGTGGCCCTTGAAGAAAACAAGATGGCCCTTGGCGTCATTTATCAGAATTCCGAGCGTGCATGTTTCGAAACCACAACCACGGTCTATGAAGATAACAAAGGGCCCTTTTGTAACCGAAAACCAAATCTTGAAAAACTGAATGATCTCATAACGTCCAAAGGAAGATAACCATGTCTGATTCTGTTGTTCTTGAAATCTTTTCCGATGACATCTGACCCTGGTGCTATTTCATTACCGGGAGTATTGAAAAACTGGAAGAAAAATATAAGATCCGTGTTAAATGGCGGGCATTTCCGCTTCATCCCGATACCCCGAAAGAGGGCCTTTGGCCTGGCTGAATCTGTGGGCCTGCCAAAGGCTAAGGCCCAGGAAGTAATTGACAACCGGACCTTCTCCGATGCCGTGGATCAGGACTGGGAATTGTCACGCCAAAAAGGCGTCAATGACGTTCCCACCTTTTTCTTGGGGCTGGACCGGCTGGTCGGGGCGCAACCCTACGAAGTCCTGGATAAGATGGTGGCAAGGTATACCGCCTGAAATATCCCGGATAAAATTTGAACCGGCACCATGAAATTCTCCCAGTTAGAACATACGGCCCAGGTATTCATTCCCTGCAAGGATCCCAGACCAGTTGACAAGTCACTCCCTTATCCCTTATATTGTCCGGCATGCCGCCAAGGTGCTCAGGTTAGTGGAACGCACGCCTGAGGTAAAAGGAAAAACGGTGGAATTCCGTTGCATGCCAGCCGATGCCGTGACCGGGGACGACGCCTGCACAATGCCACTCTTCAGGACTTTATTGGAGGGGAAGGCGCAGGCTTCAGGATGATCCGCCAGCCGGAAAGCCTGCCTTGAGCAAAAACGAATAAAAGGATTGCTGCTGGAATAAGATCCTGTTGAATACTTATTTCAGGAGCGAATGTATGTCCTTAAAACATGATAGGGCCTTTGGCGCCGTAATCACCCGGCTGATCAACAGGGAAAATCTTACCCGGCAGGAGGCCTTTGACGCCTTTTCCACCGTTCTCAACAACGCCACGTCCGACCTGCAGCAGGGTGCTTTTTTGTCCGCCCTCACGGCCAAGGGGGAGACGGCAGAAGAGGTCGCAGGGGCCTGGGAAGCTATTTACGAACTTGATACCACCAAAGTGAGCCTGGACCTGGCTGTGGCTGAAAATTCGGGCACGGGCATGGACAGTTTCAAGACATTCAATATTTCCACGGCAGCCGCCATCGTAGCCGCTGCGGGACAGGTGCCCATGGCCCGGCACGGGGCCCGGGCCATCACCTCTGCATGCGGCACGGTGGACATGGCCGAAGCCCTGGGAGTTGATGTGGAATGCACCCCCGACATCGTGGCCGGGAGTATCGAATCGGCCGGTCTCGGGCTTTTCAACGGCATGAGCCCCCATGTCCATCCCAATGCCCTGGGCCGGATCCTGTCCCGGATCTTTTTCGGCTCCACCCTGAACATTGCCGCCTCCCTGGCCAACCCGGCCCTGCCCGCCGTCGGCGTCCGCGGCGTCTACGCAAAAGAGATGATCCTGCCGGTGGCGGAAGTGATGAAGGAGATCGGCTATAAGAGTGCCATCGTACTCCACGGGGCCGTAGGGGACTCGGGCCTGGGCATGGACGAAGCATCCGTCTGCGGCACCACCCATTGCGCCCGTATCCGGACGGATGCGGAAACAGGCAAGGGGGCCATTGACCCGTTTACCATTGACCCGGTATCCCTGGGGCTCTCCTGCACCAGCGGCGACGATCTGCGGCCGGAACCGGACCGGGACAAAGAAACCCGGCGGTTCGCCCGGCTGATGAACAACAAAGAGAACAGCCCCCGGAAAGATGCGGTGGCCGTCAACGCCGGCCTGATCTTTCTGGCCGCAGGCAGGGCCGATACCCTGGAACAGGGCATCCAGCAGGCCGTCGTGCTCCTGGAGTCAGGGAAAGCGTTTGACACCCTGCAGCGCTGGGTGTCGGCCCAGAACCGGGAGCCGGAAAAGGGATTGGCCACCCTTCATGCCCTGGTAGCGGAAGAGGATTTGTCATGATCCGCATGGTGCTCAAGGGGATCCGTCGGCTGGAGACGGAACCTTTGCCGGAAAAGGCCCCGACCCCGGCCCTGGCGGATGATCGGGTCCACGTGGATGTCCTGGTCTGCGGGATCTGCCGGACAGATGCAAAGATGTGGGACCAGGGTCACCGGGACCTTGTGTTTCCCAGGGTTCTTGGTCATGAAATGGTGGTGCGGGACGCCCGCGGCCGGAGGTTTCTTGTCTGGCCGGGCAAGAGCTGCGGCACCTGCCCCTATTGCCGGGCCGGCCGTGAAAACCTCTGTGACGACATGAAGATCACAGGCTTTCACACGGACGGGGGGTTTTCCCACCGGGCCCTGCTGCCCGAAGGCTCCCTCATCCCGATGCCGGACGGCCTGGACCTTTACACCGCCTGTTTTGCCGAGCCTGTGGGCTGTGTCATCAACGCCTTTGAAAAAATGCCCCTGGCACCCGGAAAAGAGCTTTTGATATTCGGCGGCGGCACTATGGGCCTGATCACGGCAATCTATGCCCGGCATGCGGGACTTGATCCCCTGATGATGGAAAAGGATGCCGCCAAGATCCGGAAGATCCGCCCGATCCTGGATCAGCTGGGCCTCGCCTGCGTTCAAGAAACACGGGACAGCCGCTTTGACCTGGTGATGACCGCCTGCCCCGACCCTGCCGCCTTCTGCCAGGCCGTCACCAAGGTGGACAAGGGGGGTCACATCTCGTTTTTCTCAGGCATCACTAAAAACGAGACCGTGGAAACCAACCTCCTCAACCTGGTCCATTACAAGGAAGCCGCCGTCAGCGGCGCCTATGGCATGAAAAAAGCGGACATGGAAAAGGCGGTTCCCTTCCTTGTGTCCCACACACGGGAGCTGGGCCTGCTCATCGAAGCGGTGGCGCCCCCGGAACAGGCACCTGATCTGCTTCCCAGGGTACTCAGCGGAAAGCATTTGAAATATATCCTGGATTTTACAGGTATTGGAAAAGGCAAACCGAGCCGGGCAGAAGCCAGAGAGCCGGAACCGGTCCGGCCTGTCGGTGCTGATCCGGTCCAAAGTGGCCCGGGGTACCCGGAATATGGCCCTGGAACCTGCCATGACCCGGGCCCAGGCGGCATGGAAATTTTTGTGTGAAATGGCTTCATTTGACGAGGCAAAGATCTCCCGCTCCTTATCACGGCAACGGAGTGTATCGCCCATATCAATTACAAGAAAACCATAACCGAATTAAGCGACACAGGAACAAGGCTTGTGGATGCGGGTAGATTCAGGATTAGGGCACTGCACACACCATTGGTTAAAAAAATATTCACCGGGTCGATGGATCTTGTTTCAATGGAAAATATAATGTACAATTAATCAAATTTTGAATATTTTATTAACCATTGAGGCTTGGAAAAGATGGCAAAAAAAAGAGTGATAATCTCACCTGCACTGGAAGATATTCTATCGACGGTCGGAGAAAACATCAAACTTGCGCGCTTACGCCGCAAAATTACTGCGACCATGCTGGCAGAGCGTGCAGGTATTAGTCGTGTAACCTTAAGAAAAGTTGAGAATGGTGAAAGCAGTGTCACAATGGCTATTTATGCCAATGTTCTTTTTTGTCTCGGCCTTGAAAAGGATTTATTACGACTTGCCGGAGACGATCCTTTGGGGCGGCGCTTACAAGATGCTGAATTGACTCACACAACTGAACGTGTCGCTAAGAGGAAGAAGTAATGGCTGTAAAACGACATACAAAAGGCCCAGCAAGCGAGAGCAGAGGAAAGAAATGTGCGCCCACTAAGTATCCCATCTCGTGAATTAGGGGAGGAACGGCCCACCCGGAGATAATATCGATATGCTTTCAGACATACCCTGGCAAATGGCTGAAGATTGGAAACAGGTTTTACTGTCTTTTAAAGCAGTTGAAAATAAAGGCAAAGATAAATTAACTGCGCTTTTTTGTATTGCAAAGGAAATTCAAAAAAATTTTGAAATCATATCAGAGCCCATGGAAAGCCTTTGCGCATGGACATGTGTAAATTGTGAAGATATCTGCTGCATGAGGGCAACTATCTGGTTTGATCTTAAAGATCTGTTGTATATTTATTTTGCAACTGGAAAATTTCCAGAATCGCAAATCAAAAAAATTACTCTGAAAAATCAGATAAGAACATGTGGCTGCCTTACACAAAAAGGTTGCAGCCTTTCAAGAATAGAAAGGCCTTTTGTTTGTACCTGGTATGTTTGTCCAACTCAAAAAGAATATCTCAAGCAGCATTATCCAAAGCTTCTTCTTGATTTTGAGCAAACTTTATTAAACATTAAAGAACTTCGAAATAAACTTGAAGAAGAATTTATCTGCTTGTAACGGTTTATGGGGGATGCATATAGGGAGCAATCATGTTTAAATTCATTCACGCGGCGGATATTCACTTAGACAGCCCGTTGCGCGGGCTGTCCAGATATGAGTCCGCGCCGGTTGATGCCATTCGGGACGCCTGCAGAAGAGCGTTTAAGAACCTGGTGGATCTGGCCATCGAAGAAAAAGCGGCTTTCGTGCTGCTGGCCGGGGATCTCTATGATGGGGACTGGAAAGATTACAGCACCGGGATATTTTTAAGCCGGCAGATGGGGAGACTGCATCAGCAAGGCATACGGGTATTTGCGGTCGCAGGAAACCATGATGCCGCAAACCGGATGACCAAAGCGTTACAGACGCCTGCCAACATGAAGATGTTTTCTGCCGGCAAAGTGGAAACCGTCACACTGGAAGACTGTTCCGTGGCCATTCATGGACGCAGCTTTAAAACCCGGCATGTGGACGAAAACCTGGCCGCGGGATTCTGTCAGGGCCTCAAGGGCATGTTCAATATCGGGCTGCTGCATACCAGTCTCGACGGCCGGGAGGGGCATGCCACCTATGCGCCCTGCACCCTGGATGATCTTTGCTCAAAAAATTACCAGTACTGGGCCCTGGGGCATGTCCACAAGCAGGAAATCGTTTCCAGAGATCCTTTTGTGGTGTTTCCGGGTTGCATACAGGGCCGCCATATCCGGGAAAGCGGTCCCAAAGGCTGTGTGGTGGTCACGGTTGAGGAAGATGCCGTCACACAGATGGAACCGGTGTCTCTGGATGTCCTGCGGTGGACCCTGATGGAAATTGATTTGACCGATATGGAAGACCCCCGGGATGTCCTGGAAAAAGTCCGGGAAGCCATTGAACAGGAACGGGCACAGGCAGAAGACAGGCCCCTGGCTATGAGAATAAAACTGACAGGGGCCACAAACCTGTCTGATCATCTGGCTGCGTTTCCGGAAAAACTGGAACAGCAGATGAAAGCGCTGGGTGCTGAAACCGCCGGCGATGAGGTCTGGATTGAACGGGTTGAAAACAGGACCCTGGGAAAATATGATCTGGAAACCGCCCTGGCTGACGACACGTCACCGGGGCAGCTGCTCAGGGCTATTGTTTCAACCCCTGATGATCCGGGCCGGATAGACGGTCTGGAAGACAAAATAGCGGAACTCCGGCAGAAAGTGCCGCCGGAAGCCTTTGGCACGGAATCCATCCTGGATTTGAGCGACAGACAGGCGCTTGAACGGATCACCAAAGAAGCCAAAAAAATGCTGATCGGCCGACTGCTGGCAGCAGGGAGGAAGAAATGAGAATCAACCGCCTCGACCTCATTGCTTTCGGCCGCTTTACAGAAAAATCCCTGGACCTGTCGGAGGGTGATCTGGGACTGCATCTGATTTACGGGGATAACGAAGCCGGGAAAAGTACCTCATTAAGGGCACTGACCGGGTGGCTGTTCGGCATTCCCGCCAGAACCGGCGATAATTTTGTTCATGCAAATCCGCAGCTCAGGATCGGGGGGGAATTGCAGCTTTCCACCGGAGAAACCATCGAATTTATCCGGAGAAAAGGGAACAAAGACACCCTGCTTGAGTATGGAAGTGACGCGCCCCTGGATGAAACCCGGTTCAGACGGTTTCTGCCGGCAGGTATCGATGAAACCATTTTCACCAGACTCTGGGGGATTGATCATGACAGACTGATTGCCGGGGGGCAGGAGCTGCTGGAACAGTCCGGGGACCTGGGCCAGGCGTTGTTCAGTGCGGCGGCCGGGACGGCCAATCTTCGGGATATATTAATGGAAATGCAGAACAGTGCCGTGGAGATCTTCAAGCCCCGGGGGTCCAAAGCGGTTCTGAACAGGGCCATCTCAGACTATAAAGATGCGCTGAAAAGGATGCGGGAAGCCACCCTGCCGGTTTCCAACTGGAAAGCGCTGCAAAATGATTTATCCAAAATCAGTGCGGCTATCGAAGAGGTGGAACAGAAGATCGATGAAAAGAACAAGCAGAAAAGCGGTCTGGAACGTATCAACCGGGTCAAAGGGGCCCTGGCCCAGCGGCGGAACTGTCTGGCGAAAATCGAAGCGTTGGGCACGGTCCTGCTGCTGCCGGAAGATTTTTCAGATCAACTGAAAACAGCCGGAGAAAGGCTTCAACATGCACTGGATTTAAAAGAACGCCTCGAGGCCAAACTGGATGCCCTGAATAAGGAATCCGGATCTTTGCGGGTTCGGGAGGATTTACTGAAAAATGAAGATGCCATTTCACGGCTCTACAAAGAACTGGGTGCGGTTGAAAAAACCCTGGCGGACCGGCCCGGTCAGGATGGGAAACGGCGGCTGCTGAGAAATGAAGCCCAAACCCTGCTGAAGGGGATCCGGCCGGACATGGGTCTGGATGACGCCGATCATCTCAGGCCGTTTCTCAACAATAAAAAATGGATCTCTGAACTGGCCCGGAAAAAAGGGTTGCTGATCCAGAAACAGGACGGATACAAATCCGCCGTAAAGGATCTCCAGGACGAAATAAAATCGCTTGAAAGCAGACTGGAAAACCTGCCGGCAGGTGACATCGATTTGACGGAGTTGAAAGCGGCCGTTGCGTCAGCACGCAAAGCCGGCGACATCGAGCAGCGCCTCAATGACATGACAACACAGGCGGTACAGGAAAAAGCCGCCTGCGAAAACGAATTTGCAAGACTGGGGAACTTCCAAGGGGATGCAGATGCCCTGTTATCCATGGGATTGCCGGTTGCTGAAACCCTGGACCGGTTTGAAAAAGAAACCGATGACCTCATGGAGCAATCCAGAACCGCATCCCAAAAAAAACAGGAGATCGAAGCGGAAAAAAGGCAGGCGGAACAGGAGTTAAAAGCGCTGCTGTTAAAGGAAGACGTGCCCAAAATTTCAGATCTGGAGGCATCCCGAAAAGACCGTGACCAGGGATGGGCCTTGATCAAACAGACCTATATCGAGCAGCGCGATATCGGCGGCCGTCTTTCAAGTGATACCCGGGAGTCTGATTTACCGGGCGTGTATGAAAAAAAGGTTGTGCTGGCAGACCGTATATCCGACCGCCTGAGACTGGATGCGGACCAGGTGGTGAAACGGGCCGGCCTGGAAGCGGCAATTGATCACATGACATCTCGAATCGCTGATCTGTCAACGGTTTTAGAAAAGATAACACAGGCCCGTGCGGATCTGGACACCCGATGGACCGCCATCTGGAAACCGTTGCATGTTGCTGCCGGCACCCCCAGGGAAATGAAGCAGTGGAAGCTGAAAGCGGAACGGCTGATCGAAAAGATTCATACGGCAAAGGAATTTTCAGACAGAGAAAAAAAACTGTGGGAAGAATGTGATCATCTGAAGAGATCGATGTCACAACAGATCACCGGGTTTGATCCGTCGGCAAACATTCAGGGAAAGAGCCTGGAAGCACTGATTTCACTGTGTGAACAGCGAATTGACACAGAGCAGGAAGCCCGGGACAGACGTCATAAAACGGCAGAGTCGCTGAAAGACCTGCACATCCGGCTGAAGCGGACCCGGGATGACCTGAAAACGGTTGAATCTGATTTGATCACCTGGACGGGTGAGTGGGAAAAAGCCATCTCCGGACTGGGCCTGAACCCGGATGCCCACCCGGAAACCGCCATGGAAACCTTTGATCGCCTGGTGTCGTTCTTTAAAAAATTTGATCAGTCTGAAGAGCTGCGTAAACGAATTTACGGCATGGACAAAGTCAATGAGGTATTTCACAGACGCGTTCACGAACTTGCCGAAAGCATGGAAATAAAGACAGAGGGCAAGGATGCATTGACAATTGCCGGCCAACTCCATCGGGACCTGAATGCGGCCCGGGAAGCCCGGGCCAGTTTGATCAAAATCAAAGAACAGGTGGACGAAAAAATCCAGGAAATCAAAGATGTCACCATCACCATCCGCCAGACACAGGAAAAAATCAGTGATTTGAAAATCCGGGCCGGGGTGGATACGGTGGAGGAACTGATCGAAGCCGGTGAAAAATCAACCCGTAAACGGGACCTGCTGAAACAGGTTGAAGCACTGGAACAGGAACTGAACCGCAATGGGGACGGCTTTGGCATTGAAGCGCTGGAAAAAGAGGTGAGCCGTTCTGACATTGACGGCATTGAAGGGGATATTGACAGAATATCCAGTGAATTGAGAGAGCTGCAGTCCGAGAGAGACACGCTGCGGGATCAGCGGCAGACCATTCAGCATGACATCCGGCAGAATGACGGGAGTGCCATGGCAGCCAACGCGTCTGAAGAAGCAGAATCACACCTTTCCAGCATCACCGAAAATGCCGAGCAGTATCTGCGTTTCCAGATCGCCTCCCTGATCCTCGAACAGCAGATAGAAGCGTACAGAAAAGAAAACCAGGCCCCTGTCCTGGGCAGGGCCGGGGAACTGTTTTCAACGCTGACACGGGGATCTTACGCAGGTCTGAGGGATGAACTGGATGCTTCCGGAAAGCCGGTACTGCTGGGAGTCCGGCCGGACGATCAGGAGGTGGCCATCGACGGCATGAGTGACGGATCCCGGGACCAGCTCTATCTGGCCCTGCGCATGGCCACGCTGGAGCAGCATCTGAAAAAGGGGGAACCCATGCCCTTTGTCGTGGATGATATCCTGATCGGGTTTGATGATCACCGCACCCGTGTCTGCCTGGAGGTGCTGGCACAACTGTCAAGGCGCATCCAGGTCCTGCTTTTTACGCACCACAGACGGGTGCTGGAGCTGGCAGACACCTGTAATGACACCGATAAGATCTTTCAACACGCGCTTTCCTGACAAATCGAACAGGATCTGAGGAAGACAGTTGAAAATACAGAGTCCCATAGCGTTTGTTGACACGGAAATCGATCCTGAAACCGGTCGGATTCTTGATCTGGGTGGCATCAAACAGGATGGGAACACGTTCCATTCCAGTTCCGCCGCCGGGGTTGGCGAATTTCTCCGGGGCACCCGGTTTTTATGCGGCCACAATATCATCCGTCACGATGTAACCTATATCGGCCATGAGGTGGAAAATGCGGGGATTGACCGGGCCGATATGATTGATACCCTGTTTTGGTCTCCCCTGCTGTTTCCGGCCAGGCCCTACCATGCCCTGGTCAAGGATGATAAATTACAGACCCAGGATCTGAGCAATCCGTTGAATGATGCCATCAAGGCAAGGGATCTGTTTTATGACGAGGTGGCTGCGTTTGAGCGGGCAGACCACGATTTACAGCAGATATTCTTTTTTCTTCTGCATGACAAACCCGGATTTCAGGGGTTTTTCAGGTATCTGGGGTTTTGTGGGGATGACACTGCCGGCATTGAAGATCTGATCCTGAAAACCTTTCATTTAAAGATATGCAGCCACGCCGACCTGGAAAAAATGATCACAGATTCCCCGGTGGCACTGGCCTACTGCCTGTCCCTGGTCCATGCGGGTGACCGGTATGCCATCACCCCGCCCTGGGTGTTGAAAACCTGCCCTGAAATTGAACAGGTGATCTATCTGTTAAGGAATCATCCTTGCCTGAGCGGCTGTGATTACTGCAGACAGGCCCTGGATATCCACCAGGGTCTGAAGAAATTTTTCGGGTTTGACTCTTACAGGACCTATGGCGGGGAACCTCTGCAGGAACAGGCGGTTCAGGCCGCCATCGACGGAAAATCCCTGCTTGCGGTATTTCCCACCGGGGGAGGCAAATCCCTGGCATTCCAGGTGCCGGCGCTCATGAGCGGAGAAAACGTCAGGGGGCTGACCATTGTCATATCGCCTTTGCAGTCGTTGATGAAAGACCAGGTGGACAACCTGGAAAAGGCGGGGATTACCGATGCCGTCACCATTAACGGCCTGCTGGATCCCATTGAGCGGGCCAACGCTTTTGAGCGGGTGGAAAACGGCACGGCGTCGATTCTCTATCTATCTCCGGAATCGCTGCGGTCGAAAACCATTGAACACCTGATCCTGAAAAGACATATCGTCCGTTTCGTGATTGACGAAGCCCACTGTTTTTCCGCCTGGGGACAGGACTTCCGGGTGGATTATCTGTATATCGGAGAGTTTATCAAAGCGGTTCAGGAAAAAAAGCAGCTGGAGGACCCGATCCCTGTGTCCTGTTTTACGGCAACGGCCAAACCCAAGGTGATCCAGGATATCCAGACCTATTTTAAAGACAGCCTGCACCTGGATCTTACGGTGTTCCGTTCCCGTGCATCCAGAACCAATTTGCAGTACCGGGTGTTTTTCAAAGACAATCCAGAGGAGAAATACCATACGCTCAGGGAGCTGCTGGATCAAAAGAAATGCCCCACCATTGTGTATGTGTCAAGAACCTACCAGGCCTACGACCTGGCACGGCGGCTGAC
>JAABTO010000258.1 GCA_011389835.1 Desulfotignum sp.
ATCGGCGCTGCCGTCTCCCGGATGGGCATCAGCATTTCCCAGCGGCTGCTCCAGCTGGGGGAAAAACAGCTGGGGCCGCCGCCGGTGCCATACTGTCTGCTGGCGCTGGGGTCCATGGCCCGGGACGAAATGACCCTTGTGACGGATCAGGACAACGCCTTTGTACTGGATGACACCTTTGACCCCAACGTCCATGATCCCTATTTCAAGACGTTGGCCCAATTTCTAAGTGACGGTCTGGACCAATGTGGATACCCCTATTGCACCGGAGATGTCATGGCTACCAATTCCCAGTGGCGTCAACCCCTGTCGGTCTGGAAAGCCTGTTTTGAGGGCTGGATCGATAACCCGGAACCGGAAGCCCTGCTCCATGCCTCCATTTTCTTCGACCTGGAAGGCATTTACGGAGAAACCGGTTTTGCCGGCCAGCTCAAGCAGCTGATTCTGAAAAAAGCACCGGACAGCCCGCGGTTTCTGGCCTGCCTGGCCCGGAATGCCCTGCTCAGAAAACCGCCCCTGGGATTTTTCCGAAAATTCGTTCTGGAACATGACGGCAAACACCGGAAAACATTCAACCTCAAACGCCGGGGAGTCTCCCCCATCAGCGATCTGGCCCGGGTTCACGCCCTGGCCTGCGGTGCCGTGCCTGCCAATACCCGGGACCGGCTGCTGCATGTCAAGGAAACCTCTCTTCTGGCGGAAGGGGTGGGCGATGACCTGCTGGACGCCCTTGAACTGATCTGCATGGTCCGCATCCGCCACCAGGCCCGGCAGGCGGAAGCCGGCGCTGCCGTGGACAACGATGTCATGCCGGAAAGCCTGTCATCCTTTGAACGCAATCATCTCAAAGACGCGTTCCAGATCGTGTCCCAGGCCCAGTCGTTTCTCAGATACCGGTACAATGTCTCCCACGCCATGCAGACAGGCATGCGGGCCGGTCAAAAATGATTTTTTTCAAACCCTCTGACAGTCCGCCGCCGGTCATGGACTGGCCGTCCCGGTTCCAGGTTCTGGAAGAAACCGCAAAAGATCCCGTCATCAAGGCGTTTTATCAGGCCGGCGCCATTTTGGGTGACACACCGGTCAACCAAGTGCCTTTTCTGGCCCTGGATCTGGAAACCACGGGACTGAATCCCCAAACCGACGCCATCATCAGTATCGGATTCATCCCGCTGTTTTTTGACCGTATTCTGTGCCGGGGGGCCAGATACCGGGGGATCCGGCCGGATCATCCCAGGCCGGAAATCCAGACCGTGATTCACGGCATCACCCATTCCTGCATGGATGCCTGCCCCCGGTTCGACGCTGTTTTACCTCTGCTGCTCCAGGCCATGGCCGGCCGGGTCATCGTGGCCCACTACAGTCGCATTGAACGCGCATTCTTACACAAGGCAGTGTCTGATCTGACCGGGGATGAACTTGAATTTCCCGTGGTGGACACCATGGAGCTGGAATCCAGAAAACATCCGTTGTTCCGGCCCAATCTGCTTCAACGCTGGATGGGAGAGAATAACAGTCCTTCCCTGCGCCTGGCCCATGCCAGAGAACGCTACAACCTGCCGTTCTACCGACCGCACCATGCCCTGACCGATGCACTGGCTGCCGCAGAACTGTTTCTGGCACAGATCAGGGATCAGTTCACCCCGGATACCCCCATATCCGATCTTCTCTATCAACCGCCGGCAAAAACATAATGCCTTGACAGCCCTTTGCCTCGAATTTAGGATATTGTTTTTATAAACTGTCTGAAATGGTTAATATTTCAATAAAAAATCGGTAATATACATTATGAGTGAATCCTGTAACATTATTTTTGATCCTTTCGGCCGACGGGTCACCGTGCCCGCCGGCATCACACTGTTTCAAGCCGCGCTTTCCAAAGGCATTCTGCTCAGATCCGACTGCGGAGAAAAGGGCCTGTGCGGCAAATGCCGGGTGATAGTCGATCATCCGGATCATTTGGCACCCCGGACCGAGCAGGAGGGAAAACTGCTGAAAAAAAGAGGTTCCGAGCATCGACTGGCCTGCCAGGCCCGCATCCTCAAAGGACCGCTTCGGGTGACGGTACCGGAAAACCTGGTGGTGGGAAACGAGGTGTTCGGCAAAACCGGAATCCAGGGAAAATTCCGCACCAATCCGGCGATCCGCCGGTTTCCTCTGCCGGCGGATCAGATCAAATCGGTGGGAGACCCAACGGTTCTCAGCTTAGAAGAAAAAATCCGCCGGGCCGTGGAAACCCGGTTTTCTGAAACCATCCATTTCACAGATGCCGGGCTTCTGGCAACGCTGTCCGATCCGTCCGTGTACACCCGGGATTTGACCGTGGTGGTTCAGGAAGACAACCGCGTGACAGCCATCAATCCGGGCCTTCATCCGGCAGGAACCGGCATTGCCTTTGACATCGGCACCACCACCATTGCCGCATATCTGTGCGACATGACCGACGGGACCATCTTGACGGCCAAAGCCATGGTCAATCCCCAGCGGCGGTACGGCGAAGACGTTATCTCCCGGATTTCCGCCGTAAGTGAAACCCCGGGGGCGCTGGTGGCCCAGCAGCGATTGGCAGCCGGTGCCATGAACCATCTCATCGACACCTGCCTGGAAGAGACCGGCCGGAAACGGGAATCCATCGACCGGTTCACTGTGGTGGGAAACCCGACCATGGAACATCTGGTATGCGGACTCAACCCGCATACCCTGGGTCTCTCCCCGTATCTGCCGGTGTTTCAGGACGCGTTGGTCCCCACCTGCAAAGATCTGGGACTTCATGCAGGAGACAATGTGCCTGTGTTCATTTTTCCTGTGATTTCCGGATTTCTGGGCGGCGATATTCTGGCGGCCTGCCTGGGGGATCTGTCCCACACCCGAAAAGAGACCACATTGATCATCGACATTGGCACCAATGGGGAGCTGATGCTCTGCAAGGAGGGCAGGATCTGGGCCACCAGCTGCGCCACCGGCCCGGCCCTGGAAGGTGCCCAGATATCCAGCGGCATGAGAGCCGCCACCGGGGCGGTCAGCCGGGTCTGGGTGGAAAACGGCACCATTGCCCATGAAACCATCAACCAGGCCCCGGCCATCGGCATCTGCGGCACCGGGGTGATCGATATTCTGGCGGCCATGCGAAGAACAGGTATCATCCAGGAAGATGGAAAATTCGATCCGGACAAACCCGGCGTCTTCTCCGATGACAAGGGAACCGGACGTGCTTTCACCCTGCCGGGAACGGATGTCGGGTTTATTCTCAAGGATGTCCGACAGGTTCAGCTGGCCAAGGCCGCTTTGTTCGTAGGCATCCAGATAATGTTGCAGAAAGCCGGCGTGACCCGGGTGGACCGGACCATTCTCACCGGGGCGTTCGGCGCGAAATTCGACTGGGAAAACGCCCGGGACATCGGGATGCTTCCGCCCATGGTCTGTGAAAACGACATGATCGCCGCAGAAAACCTGGCCGGTACCGGGGCAGTCATGGCTTTGCTGGACAAAGACTTTGAAACCGAAGTCCGCACCATGGCCCGGCAGGTGTCATTCATCGATCTGGCTTCGGAATCCGGATTTGTGGAACGGTTTTCTGCCGCCACCCGGTTTCCATCCCTGGATTTGCATTGACAAAATACCAATCCCATGGATTACTGTTCATCAGAGTTCGACCATGATGTATGACATTGACACAAACAAAGGGGGAAAAATGAAACCTGTCAAACTACTGCTGCTGACAATGTGTGCTTTTTTTATTGCCGGTAACGGCTTTCCGGTGTTTGCCGGGGATTTTGATCACACCATTTCCGTATTCCGAAAATCGCCGGCAGTTCAGCCGTTTTTCGACAGTGCCTATGGATACGCGGTATTTCCCACTGTGGGAAAAGGGGGCATTGTTGTGGGCGGTGCCTATGGTAAAGGCCGGGTGTACCGGCAGGGAGAAATCACCGGCGAGGTCACCATGTCCAAGGTGAGCGTGGGCTTCCAGCTGGGGGGGCAGGCGTTTTCCGAAATCATTTTCTTCCAGGACAAACGGGCCTATGATGAATTTACCAGTGGCAGCTTTGAATTTGACGCCTCCATGTCTGCCGTGGTCATCACCGCCGGTGCCCAGGCGAAAGCCGGCACTGAAGGCATCACCGCCGGTGCCAGCGCCGGTCCTTCCACAGGGACTCAGGCAACGATCGGATACACCAAAGGACTGGCCGTGTTCGTCCACACCAAAGGCGGTCTGATGTACGAAGCCGCCATCGGGGGGCAGAAATTCGATTTCACCCCCCTCTAATGCCTGTCAAATCATGAAATCTGCGTGGATCCCGCTTCTGATGACTCCGCTCCCGGGGTCCACTCCAGTTCCACCTCGAATTTCTTTTTCAATCGACGGCCCTGCTCCTCTTCCACCTTGAGCTGAATCTCCATGCTGGCAGGAAAGTTTACGGTCACTTCATCCGCTCCCTGACTCAAGGTCAT
>JAABTO010000259.1 GCA_011389835.1 Desulfotignum sp.
CCATGACACCGGCACAGGAAGCCACAATCATTCCCTGAAGCCTGAAGACCTGCTGATAGTCATCAGAGATGTCCCGTACGATTTCAATGACGCCGATCACTTCTTTTTCCTCGGTGCGGGACAGCTGCATTTCCTGGACCAGGGGGGCAAAGGTGACGATTTTGGTTTCTTCGGGAAACCACAACAACAGCTCCAGAAAATTGCCTTTCTGAATCAGTTTGGACGTGGCTTTTTTCTGCATGGCCTGGTCATACATCACCCCTCCGGCATTTTCTCTGCCGACCTGTTCTTTGTCAAAGCTGTAGCCGATGATGTTGTCGGTTCCGTAAACATTGACCATTTCCACATGAAAGCTGTGCAGGGTGGATTTGATGACTGCATCCAGAAGCCGGCTCTGTTCCGGTTCCCGGAGTTTGATCTCTCCGTATTTGAACGCCACCGGGGCTGCAAACCTCAAAAAAATCTGATGGTTCAGGTTTTCCACCAGCAACGTGTTATATTCTTTGCTTTTTTCAAGAAGCAGGTTTCTGACCCAGTGGGCGTTTAAAGCGGCAATGAAGATCGTTGCCGCAAGCATGACAATCAGGCTGGAAACGGTAAATGCCTTGACCAGAACAAACGGTCTTTCTTTCTGAAGATGGGGCGCTGATGGAAAATGTTTTTTCAAAAGAAGCCTTGCAGCCTGTTGATCATCGGGTCAGTTTTTTGTGCCGATTTGATAAAACGGCGGTTTTTGCCTGTTTCAGGTCCATGAAATATATGATAATACTTGACATTCCAAGACTATCATATCAGTTTATTATAGTTATTATGGTTTCAGTTAGCAATACCAAATAAAGGGAAAACCGGGTCCAGACTGTAATCTGATATGAACCAAACAGGGATGACAGGTTATGGAATTTGGCAGAAAAGATCATCTCGTGGGGCTGGATATCGGATCTTCTTGCATCAAGGCGGCTGACATCCAGGTTTCCAGTAAAGGAAAAACCCTGAAAACATTCGGTATGACACCGGTGACGCCCGGTGCTATAGTCGACGGCCGGATACGGGATATGCCGGAGGTGGCCAATACCATTCGAACGTTGTTCAACTCTTTGAAGATCCGAAAAAAAAACGTTGCCATATCGACCGGCGGGCAGACCGTGGTGATCAAAACCATCAATACGGTCAAAGTGCCGGCAAAATACCTTCAGAAAACAATTGTGGCTGAGGTGGATCAATATATTCCCGATGATATTGAATCGGTCAATATCGATTACCAGATTCTCGGAGAGAGTGAATTTTCATCTGAACAGATGAATGTACTGGTGGTGGCGGTGAAAAAAGACCTGGTGGCCCAATATATGGCATTGACTGCCATGGCGGGACTTCGTGCGCGTACCATCGATGTGGATACCTTTGCACTGCACAATATTTTTGAAACACTGCCCGGGCTGGATTCGGAAGACTTGACGTTGCTGCTGGACGTGGGCGCATCGAAAACATCGCTCAATATTGTTAAAAACAATATTTCCATGATGATGCAGGCCAATGGATCAGGCACCTTTCAGATCATTGAGGAGATTGCCGCCCGGTTTGAAACAAATTTTTTGACGGCTGAAAAAATTCTGCTGAATCCGGTATCAGATGCACCGGATCCGGAAATCATGACCGCCATTCTCCATCAGGCCGCCG
The DNA here is from genome assembly GCA_011389835.1 of Desulfotignum sp. Lineage (GTDB taxonomy): Bacteria > Desulfobacterota > Desulfobacteria > Desulfobacterales > Desulfobacteraceae > Desulfotignum. The sequence goes on from JAABTO010000259.1 coordinate 1,675, forward strand.
AGATCTGGTGTTCAGAAATTGGCGATGCGGTCCATACGTTTCAAGGCGGCACCCAGGATGCCCGGATCACCAGAATCGTTGTCAGTGGCGGTGGCTGCTTTGTACAACCTTTCATGGACCGGCTGGAAACCCAAATGGGTGCCGGGGTGTCTGTTATTGAGCCGTTTGCCGGACTGAATCTGGATGAAAAGACATTTTTTTCAGCTGATATGTCACAGGTGGGGCCCCTGGCCTCTGTCGCTTTGGGACTGGCCCTGCGCCGGGTGGATGATAAATGATACGCATCAACCTGCTGCCGTTCAGACTGGCCAGAAAGCGGGAGAATATCCGGCAGCAGGTGTCGATTTTCCTGCTGTCCACGATTCTGCTGGTTGTGGGGTTGACCTGGTATACCCTTAAAATCGACCGGTGTATTGCAAAAAAACAAAATGAACTCGAGCGGATGGATGTGGACATTTCAGTGTACAAGGCAAAGGCCGACCGGGTATCGGAAATCCAGAAACGGTTTGTCATTTTTGAAGACAAGCTGAAAATTGTCGAGTCTATTCAATCCAGACGGGAAGAACAGCTCCTGCTGCTCGAAGATCTCCAGACCCGGATTGTGCCGGGGAAAATGTGGCTTGAAAGTATTCATGCGGATCCGGGTATTGTCATGTTGACAGGCATTGCATTTGATAACCCGACCATTGCCGATTTCATGAGACAGCTGGAAGCCTCGGATCTGTTTGAAGAAGTCGATTTGAAACAGACTGTCAGCAAACGCTTTGGCGGGGATCTCAATTTAAAGGCATTTGAGTTGCGATGTAAAAAACAGCCTCTGGTGCCTGAGACGCAAAAGAAAAAGGACAAATAATGGTTGAAGAGAAAGATAAACCGAAGTCCGAGTCTCTGTTCAGACAAAAAACAGCCGTTTTTTTCGATCGCGTGGGCCGACTGAGCCGCCGGCACCGCCTGTACATCTGTTTAGGGACGCTGGTGCTGATCGGCGGGGTCTATTTCCATTTTTTCTTCATGCCCGGCCAGGCCCAACTGAAGCAGGTTACGCAAACCCTTGAAATTCAGGCCAATCGATTGATTGCTGTCAAACGGCAGGCCAGCGTGCTCAAGGAATGGGAAGAAAAAATGGCCCGGGTGGAGGAAGCGCTTCACCTGGCGACCCGGGCGCTGCCGGACAAAAAGGAGATACCATCTCTGTTGAAAAGCGTTTCCCGGGCCGGCAGCAGCGCAGGGCTCAATTTTGTTCTGTTTCAGCCGGATCCTGAAGTCAATCGGGATTTTTACAGGGAAATCCCTTTGTCCATGAAAGTGGAAGGCAATTACCATCAGATAACGGATTTCTTTTTCCAGGTGTCACGGCTGAACCGAATTGTGAATATCAGAAATATCGCTCTGAGGCGGAATAAATCCGCTTCCGGCGTCATTGATATGACCTGCAACGCAGTGACCTATATGTTTGTGGAAGCAGATCAAAATGCAAAGCTGCGCCCAAAAAAGAAAAAAAGCTGATATTCAGAAAAAATGAAACATCTGACCCATACATGGCTGTTGATTGTGACAGTGATGCTGGGGGTTTCCATTACCGTCTGTGGAAAAACCACCGCCACTGAATCTGCCGGAACATCTCCTGTGCGTCATGCCATACCCCGGTCTCACACTGAATCCGCCGGCGCCTCTCTTGTGCGTCATGCCATGCCCCGGTCACCGGAAGCAGGAAAAACTCAATTGCCGGTCACGGAAAACGGATCCGGGGCGTCGGCGTCAAAACAGACAGCAGGGGGTCAAATCCTGATACCGTCAAAGGAAACTGAAATGGCTGGTGATATTTTCAATGATGCCGATCAGTCCTATAAGGCCATAAGCAGCCTGGACCCCTTTGCGCCGCTGATTCAGGAAGAACCCCCGGCTTCGCCGGAACCCCGGAAACCGGAAAAGCCCCGGCGGATACTCACCCCGCTTGAAAAGATGACGTTAAACCAGCTCAAGCTGGTGGCTGTTGTGATGGGTGAAAACCTGAAAATCGCCATGGTGGAAGAAGCCAGCGGAAAAGGGTATGAAGTCGGCATCGGGACTTACATGGGAAAAAACCAGGGACAGGTAGTGGATATCCAGTTTGACCGTATTGTTGTAAAGGAAATGGCGGCGGATGCCAATGGCATCATGACCGAGCGCTTTCAGGAATTGAAACCGCAAACAGCAGACAGTGGAGAATAATATGGCTTTTTTTCGGCGGAACACCATGTTTGAGCGAATATTGATAATGATTCTGACGCTTGGGGCCGGATGCACGCCATTGACACCCAAGGCGCCGGTACCCGGTGACAGTATGATCCAGGGTGAAATTCAAAATCGGACCAACCATCTCCATGCCGTGCAGATGTCAACATCTGGTGATCTGATTAATGTCCATATCAAAACCGATCAAACGCCCACCTATACGTCCATCAAACAGGATTTTCCATTGGGTGTCGCCATTTATCTGTCGGATACCAAATTTTCACCGGAATTCGTACCGCCCGATCGGGTTGTTGATCCGGTGACTGCCATTCAGGCACAGTATGCGGATCACGCAGAAACCACCGCGAAAATCGATGTGTTGATGAATCAGGACTTGCCGTATGAGATAGATGAAACGGCACAGGGGTTGCGGGTGGTATGGCATTTTGCTTCTTCTGGAAAACAACCTGTTGCCGTGTCTGACCCGGAAATGACATTGTCACAACAGGGGCGGATTCGGCCGCACATTTTTGGGCCGTCTGCCGGAACCGCT
>JAABTO010000260.1 GCA_011389835.1 Desulfotignum sp.
CACTTTCCAGGCGGGCAGATGCCCGCTGTGATGGGCCCCGCACCCTTTTTCCTCCAGGTCCCGGCGGTGGGGATGGCCGCTCAGGTGGGGATTGTCCGCCACCAGCTGTGCCACCGCCGCTTTCAGGTCCGCCTTTTTTTGGGGTGTTTTGTTCAGCAGATCGGCGTTGCACAGTTTCAGAGCGTTGTCACATTCGGCCCGGGATTTTAAAAAGAAAATGGCCGGCAGCAGATCGTACCGGTCCATGAGTTTCAGGATCTCACCGAAATCAGGCAGTCGTCCCGGCGGTGCCAGCACCGGTGGTTTCTTGATGCCGGCAAACTTGAATACCTTGTCATGGAGTTTGGCGCCGTTACCCGCATCCCTGGTTTTTTTCAGCAGCGGATACAAGGTGCCGGACGGATGGAGAAAGATGGGGTACAGCGGCACCGGCCGGTGTTTGTTCTCCACAATGCGGCAGGTGCGGCCCCGGATGCTGGTCAGCCATCCCCCGATCTGGTCCGGGTTACCGATGGTGGCGGACAGTAAAAGCAGCGGGATGCGCACCGGCAGGTAGATCATGATCTCTTCCCACACCACGCCCCGTTCCGTATCCCCCAGAAAATGGGCCTCATCCAGAATGATCAGGTCGCAGTTCAGGTTTTCTCCGGTATACATGGCATCATAGAGCTGATTTCGCAGGATTTCCGTGGTGCCGATGATCACTTCGGCATCGGCATTTTCCTTGATATCACCGGTGAGAATACCCACATGTTCCTTGCCGAACAACTGGGAAAACCGGGCATGGATGGAATTGGTCAAGGCTTTGAGCGGGGTGGCGTACCAGACCCGGCCGTTTTTTTCCAGACAGATACGGGTGGCTTCCTCGGCGATCCAGGTTTTGCCGGCCCCGGTGGGGGCGGTCACCAGACAATCGGTTTCCTGAATGGCGGCAATGGCGTCGAGCTGAAACGGATCCGGTGAAAACGGTATGTCTTCAGGCACCCCGATCTTTTCGAAAATACGTTTAAGCCCCTTGTCTGCACCAGGCTTCATGGACGGTATACTGGCGGGTTTGCGCCGGGGGCGTTTACCCCGGTAATAGCGTTTTGTTTTCATTAAAGACAGTGTAACCATTATAGGTCAAATGTGCAAGCCCTGGTTCTGCTGCGGCACTCCCCCGTATCTTATGCCCGGACCAAGCCATCGAAGTACCTCTATTGTGTCATTTCATAAGAGTCTTTCAGGGCCATGACATGGGTTTCCCAGATCCGGTTGAACCGGTCGGTGTCTGCGGCCGGTTTTTTGATCATGGCCATGCAGTATTTCATCTGTGCATCAGTGGTGCCGGGTTTGGCATACAGTTTCAAGGCAAATTCACTGAAATCTCTGATCATGATATCAAATATCTGTTCCAGCAAATCCGGGTCCATGGTGTCCATGTGATATTTTTCAATGATGAGCTGGCCATAGGCCACCAGTGTGAACAGTTCCCCCAGGTAGAGCAGAAAATCCATGTTTTTTGCCTGGTCCTTATCCGGGGTGGCTTTCATGAGCATCCGGGCCAGCTGTTCGATTTGTTCCTTGAAGATGTTGACATTGGTCAGGTCCACGCTGTCATAAGCCAGGTGGTAATCATGGAACTGGATGTTGCCCAGGCCTTTTGTTTCCCCCTGGTTGAACAGAAACGTATCACAGGCAGGGTCATCTCGCCCGGGGATTTCCGGAAATGTGCCCGGGTTGAAAAAATAGTTGGCCATGAACTTGATGATCAATGCCATGTTGACATGGACCGTGCCTTCCAGCTTGGGCAGGGCCCTGATATCTGTGGCTGCCATCTCAAAGTAGGTGTCTTTTTCAAATCCCCTGGCCGCAATCACGTCCCAGATCAGATTGATGACATTTTCGCCTTCACAGGTGACCTTCATTTTGACCATGGGGTTGTACAGCAGGTACCGCCGGTCTTCGGGCGAAGCGCATCTGAAATAATCAGCCGCCCGCAAAGAAAAGAGTTTCATGGCAGCCAGACGGACATAGGCATCCACAAACAGTTGACGGATATGGGGAAAATCCGTCACCCAGCGGCCGTAAAGGTTCCGGTGGGCGGCATGGTTGAGGCCTTCATAAAACGCATGGGTGCAGATGCCGATGGATGCCCAGCCCAGATTGAATTTGCCCACGTTGATGGTGTTCAGGGCGCTGTCCCAGGCTGCCCGGTCCGTGGACATGATGTCCGCATCGGTCACCGGATACCCGTTCAGGGCGTATTCGGCCACATATCCTTCCCAGTCCACCACGTTCTGCACCAGATCATAATTGTCATGGGCAGGGTCGGCCGCAAAAAACACGTATTCATCGGTTTCCGAGTTTTTGCCGAACGTGGACACGATCCCGGCCTGGTTGGCATTGCCGATATAGTATTTGCCGCCGTCCGCCACGTATTTTCCATCTCCCAGGGGAGTCAGGGCCATGTCCGAGGCGTACAGGTCCGCGCCGTGATCTTTTTCAGACAAGCCAAATGCAAAGATACTGCCTTCTTTTAACAGCTGTGCGGTTTTTTCCTTGATGCCCTCGTTGTCCCCCATCCAAATGGGACCCAGACCCAGAATGGATACCTGCCAGGTATACCAGTGGGCCAGATTGTAGAACCCCAGGATTTCATTGAAATCACAGATCCGCCGGGTATCCCACCGGGCGTTTTCATTGTTGCCCGCATATTTTTGCGGGGTGAGCAGGGTGGCAAATATCTGGTTTTCCTTTAAAAAATCCAGAAAATCCTGGTACCACACCCGCTGGTGAAAATCGTGTTTCAACTGTTTTTTGCCCCGGGTTTCAAAATAGGCAATGGTTTTTACCATGATCTGCCGGGATGCGTCATCCAGGTGGTCAAAAGTGGCGGTCGTGGGATTGAATAGAATCATGTGATGGTTCCTTGTGATGATTTAACAGTTATCCGGCCCAGCCGGTGCATGGCCAGACCGGAACCTACAATGAACAAGCCCCCGACAAACAGATGCCAGGAGACCGGTTCCATGAGAAAAACAATGCCCACCATGGCGGTAAACAAGGTCTCACTGGACATGTAGGCAGCCCCTTCAAAGCCTTTACAGAAGAAAAATCCCTGGTTCATGAGCAGCTGGGCTGCCACTGACACACAGATAATGCCGGCGGTCATGGCCCATTCTATTGCAGAGCCCGGTATAATGGGGTGGGCAATACAATAGGGCAGGGTGGCCAGGGTACCCATGGTGCAGAAATAAAAATAGATGATCACCGGGCCGTTGTGCTCCCGGAGCGACCGGATAATGGTCACGGTGAATCCTGCCAGAATCGCCCCCATAATGGCCATGGCCTGGCCCAGGGCATTGGCGGACAGCCGGAAGTCGAACAGGATGGCCACCCCAATCAGCAGTACGGCAATGCACGCGATCTGAAACCGGTTAACCTGTTCTTTGTAGATGAGAAACCCGAACAGGGCCGCAAACGCGGGATAGGAATAAAACAGCACCACTGCCGTGGACATGGGCAGCATGCGCAGGGCCGACACCACAAAGAAAAACGCCAGAGACCCGGCACATCCCCGCAGAATGAGCAATGGAATTTTATGGCCCCTGAATGGGTTTCGACGGCGGCTGAATACCAGGGTGAGCACCAGCATTCCCCCAAAACACCGGATGAATCCCAGGTGCCAGACCGTGTAATGATCGGGCATCAGTTTGACAATGGTGGACATGAGGGTGAACAAAAGGGCCGCAGACAGCATGAACAGAGGTCCTGCCATGCGGGCATCCATGAGAACAATCCGGGGTGTGGTGTGCTGCATCGGTCGGCAATCCTTGAGATAAACAGGTCGGTCACGTGCGTACCATAGCTTTGGGAGACCTGTCTGTCAAACAAAATACAGCGGTTGAAAAAAGGTTTGGTCTTTTTTTCGGATCAGATTTTTCATTGGCACCTGTCTGTAAATGGTGGTATGGTTCATGTTATAAGCGCAGTCAAGGAAACCAAATCATGATTTCAGAAGATAAGATCAGCCTGGTGGCAGGTTACGGGTTTGCTCTGGGGGCCACAGCCCTGTGGTCTGGAAATTTTATCGTGGCAAGAGGGTTGAACGATCACATTCCGCCGGTGAGCCTGGCGTTTTACCGGTGGTTGACAGCCGTTCTGGTATTTGCTCCTTTTGCGATACGGGGATTTGTCAAAGACTGGCCCGAAGTGAGTGAGCATATCGGTTATATGGCGGTGACCGCGTTCATCGGGGTAACCTGTTTCAACACTTTTATCTATATTGCCGGTCATACCACCACCGCCATGAATTTGTCTTTGATCGCCATCACCTTTCCGGTGTTTGTGGTGCTGATTTCCCGGGTGTTGTTCAAAGAAGTGCTGACCGTTAAAAGAGCGGTGGGAATCGTTGTTGTGCTGGCAGGGGTTGTCTGCCTGAT
>JAABTO010000261.1 GCA_011389835.1 Desulfotignum sp.
GGTTGTGAAATATACAGGGGATGAAAGCCCCCAACAGGGGGAGCAAAGGAATAAGTGCAAGGGTCATGGTGAATGATTGTGATCCTGTCGGTTTTGGAAAATCATTTCATAGAAACCAAATATAATTCAGTCGTCCGTAAAGCGAAATCCAGAAATTATGCATGGCTGTTATCTATAAAAGAAGCGGAAGAATTAGTCAACATCAAAACAAAATGCGTTTTTTGAAGGCAGCCTGGAGAGCCCGGGTTGTCGGGCCGGGCGAGCCGTTTCTCACCGGCCGGCCGTCCAGGGTGACAATGGGGGTGACTTCCAGGGTGGTGCCGGTCACTATCAGTTCCGATGCCAGGTGGATGCGGGAGGTATATATGGGCGATTCCGCCGTCCGGATGCCCAGATCCCGGCACAGATCCAGTACGGTTTCCCGGGTGATGCCGCCCAGGATATAGTTGGACAAAGGGGCCGTGATCACGGTGTTGTCGAACACGGCCATGAAATTGGAGTGGGTTCCTTCCATCAATACCCCGTCACGCACGAAAATCGCTTCATCCGCGTTGTTTTCAACGGCCTGCTGGTTGGCCAGCACGTTGGCGGTCAATCCGGTGGTTTTCATGTCACACCTTGCCCATCGAATATCCGGGACCGTAATGGCCTGGATACCGGTTTTTCTCCGGTGCTCCCTGGCACCCGGGTCAAACGGTGTGACACATACATAAATGGTGGGATCCGGTGCGGGTGAGGGAAAGGGATGATTTCGCGGGGCACATCCCCGGGTCACATGGATATAGACCAGCGCATCCCGGGATGCCATATCATTCCGGCGGATCAGGTCCCGCACCACGGGAATCAGACAGGAAAAATCCGTGCAGGAAAGCGCCAGATGCCCGGCCCCGTGATTCAGTCGTCGGATATGCGCATCCGGTCTGAAGAGGTGGCCGGGATAATACCGGATCACTTCATACAGGCTGTCGCTGAACAGAAATCCCCGGTCATCCACAGGGATGCAGATATCCTTCTTCGGCATGAACCGCCCGTTTAAATATGCAATCATGTGCCCCCTTTAAGTCGGTTATTTGATGTGCGGTTCAGGTTCGTGCCGGGCATGGCTCCGGTTATAGAACCAGGCACCGGTCCCTGTCAACAAAGAAGGTTGCCTTTTTGCCGCCATTTACCTGCCGGGCCACAGCGCGTGAAAATGATGCACCGGACCGTGACCGCGGCCGATGGAAAAATCGGCCCCGGCAGCCAGTGCCCCGGTGATATAGGTTTTGGCCTGTTCCACTGCCGCCGGCATGTCCATGCCTTTGGCCAGACCGGCACAGACGGCCGAGGACAGCGTGCACCCGGTGCCGTGGGAATTGGGGGTCGGTACCCGGTTGCCGGGCAGTTCCTGTAATTGCCCCGTGGTTGCGGAATACAGCAGGTCAAGACTGCTGTCATCTGACAGGTGTCCCCCTTTGAGCAGGACATGGGGACATCCCAGATCGGCCAGGTCCCGGGCCGCCTGATCCATGTCGGCCCGGGTGGTGACGGCCCGGCCCAGCAGCACCGACGCTTCCGGCAGGTTCGGCGTGATGATGTCCGCCAGGGGAATCAGGGTTTGCTTCAATGCGGCCACGGCATCGTCCTGAAGCAGCTTGTCCCCGCTTTTGGCCACCATAACCGGATCCAGCACCAGGTTGCAAATATGCCACTTTTTCAGGTGCCGGGCCACGGTGAGGATCACGTCCGGGGAATGCAGCATCCCGATCTTGACGGCATCCGTGCCGATATCAGACAGAACCGCGTCGATCTGCTGCCCGATGAAATCAGAGGGAACCGGAAAAATTCCGGTCACTTCCCGGGTGTTCTGGGCTGTGAGGGCCGTGATCACCGACATGCCGAAACAGCCCAGTGCGGAAAATGTTTTGAGGTCCGCCTGGATCCCGGCACCGCCGCCGCTGTCAGATCCGGCAATGGTCAGGGCCCGGTGATAGGTTTTCATGAATGGGTCTCCTTGTCTGCGGGTGAATCCAATGCTGATTCCACACAGTGTACCAGATTCCGTGCTGCTGTAAACGGGTCATCCGCTGAACAGATGGCCGATACCACGGCCACGGCATCGCCCCCGGCCCGGATGATATCTGCTGCATTGTCTTTATTCAGTCCGCCGATGGCCACCAGGGCATGCCTGGAATACGCCCGGATTTCTGCCAGCCCGTCCAGCCCCCAGGGGGACCCGGTGTCGGTTTTGGTGGGGGTAACAAAAATGGGGCTCACCCCCAGGTAATCCACATCCAGATCCTGGGCCGCTGACACATCTTCCCAGGTTTCCACGGACAGCCCGATGATGGCATCCGGTCCCAGCATCCGCCGGGCCGTATCATACGGCATATCGGTCTGGCCCAGGTGCACCCCGTCGGCGTCGGCGGCCAGCGCAATGTCCACCCGGTCGTTGATGATCAAGGGGATGCCCGCGGATGCCAGAATCGGCTTCAGGGCCAGGGCCTGGTCCAGAAATTCCCGGGTGGATGCGGTTTTTTCCCGCAGCTGTACACAGGCAATGCCCGCCCGGACCGCTTCGGCCACAATCGATGTCAACGCCCTGCCCAGGCACAGGGGTCGGTCCGTGACCAGATAAACACCTTTCATGGGATTTACGCTTTGAACCGTTGCTGAATATCAGATCCGGATATCCGGTACAGGGCATCCAGAAACCGTACCTGAAAACTGCCAGGTCCGTCTGCTGTTTCACCGGCCATTTCACCGGCGATTCCCATGACCGCCATGGCGTGGGCCGCCGCCTGAACCGGATTCGGATTGACTGCGGCAAACGCGCCGCAAAGGGCCGATGCCGTGCACCCCAGGCCGGTGACCCGGGGCATCATGGCATGGCCGTTTTCAATGCGGATGACCGCATCGGAATGGACGATAAAATCCGTCTCACCGCTGATGCACACCGTACTGCCGTGCTCACGGTGCAATGCCCTGGCCGTATCCAGGGCCTGATCCGCCTTACTGGCACTGTCCACCCCCTTGGTGACGGCGCCCGGATCGCCCAGGGCCAGGATTTCCGATCCATTGCCCCGGATGATGGCGGGCCTGAACCGGTGTATCAGCTCTCTGGCCGTGTCTGTGCGGTAGGGGGTGGCACCGGCCCCCACCGGGTCCAGAACCATGGGAATGCCCTTGTGCTCCGCGGCCTGTGCCGCCTTGATCATGGCGGCAATCCAGGGATCGCTCAAGGTGCCGATATTGATCACCAGGGCTCCGGCAATGCCGCACATGTCCGCCACTTCGTTTTCCGCATGGGCCATCACCGGGGAGGCGCCCAGGGCCAGCAGGGCGTTGGCCGTGTTGTTCATGACCACGAAATTGGTGATGTTGTGCACCAGCGGCGAGGTCTTTCGAATGGCTTTGACATCGGTAAATATGGTTTCATGGGTGATTGTCATAGTTCCTCCTTGGGGCCCGGGGCGGGCCCGGGGTCAGGCTTTGCTTATTGTCGTTATTGGTCCGATAACGACAATAAGCAAAGCCTGACCCTGTTTTGTTCCTGTTTTGTTTCGGTTATTGCCAGGTGTGAAGCAGTTCTGCCGCGTTCACCCGGGTGTTTATGAGCCCATGGGTCAGGGCGAAATCGGCAAACATCTGCCATTTGTCCGGATCATGGCCCAGTGTCTTTGCAAAATAGGGCCGGGTCAGGGCAAACGCTTCTGTCTCCATTTTCCGGTCCGCCTGGGGCACGGCATCCAGATACGTGGTCAGGGATTTTTCCGGATGGTCTGCCACATACGCAAACGCTTTCTCGAGCCCGAGAACAAAGCCTTTGATTGCATCCTGTTTTTTATCCAGCACCGCCGGGCTGCACACAAAAATCAGTTCCTCATAATCCGGGATTCCCCATTTTTCCAGTTCAAAAAATGCCGCCTTATACCCGTGCTGGGCCATGCCCACGGTTTCATAGGTCTTGAACGGCCCCATGACCGCATCCACTTTTCCGGAAACCAGGGCCGGCAGAATGGTGAATCCCACATTCACCGGAGTATAATTGTCGATTTGGTTGATGGATGCAAACGCGTCCAGCAGGACGTCCATGAGTCCGGGCACGGTATACCCGATTTTTTTTCCGGACAAATCGGTGGGGTGGTCAATGCCCGTGTCCGCCAGAAACAAGAGCGTGGTCAACGGATGCCGCACCAGCGGGGCCACCACCTTCAGGGGCAGGCCCTGGTCGGCGGCGATGATGGTCTGGGGCTGGTAAGACACGGCCAGGTCCACGTTGCCGGTGGCAGCCAGTTTCAGGGCATCCGCAGTTTCAGACGGAGAAATGATCTCCACGGCAACGCCCTGTTCCTTGAAATACCCGTTTTCCTGCGCCACATAGATGGGCAGATGGTCCACGTTGGGGAACCAGTCCAGCATCA
>JAABTO010000049.1 GCA_011389835.1 Desulfotignum sp.
AAATCCTCATCCAGGCCCTGGCGGATGTCACCGATCAGGTGCCTGAGGACCCCCTGGTTCCGGAATGGATCTGTATTCAGTCCCGGGGAATGAAACAGTGGATTTCTCTGGAACTGGCAAGAATCCGTGGGATCAGCGCCCAGTTGAAGTTTCTGTTTCCCGCCGACCTGATTCAGTATTTTCTGGATCAGCAACCGGATCAACCGGTTCTGGATATGGATGCCCTGGTGTGGGCGGTCTATGCCCAGCTGGACACCCATCCCCCGGCACCGGACCTGGCGCCCCTGGCCGCCTATTTCGAATCCGATGACACCGGGAAAAAAAAGATTCAGCTGGCAAGACAGATCGCTGCTGTGCTCGATGATTATCAGGTGTACCGTCCGGACATGCTCATGAACTGGGAAAAAAACGGCCCTTTGGCGCATCCGGAAAGCCGGAACGAAATCTGGCAGTCCCGGCTGTGGCGGAAAATCGTTTCCAGGTCCCGGGCCGGGTCACTGCCGTGTCAGATGGCGGGGCTGGTCACGGCGGCAGCGGAAAAAACACTGCCGGACCTGCCACACCGGATCAGCCTGTTCGGTCTGTCATCGGTGCCGCCCTCTTTTTTGTCGGTGTTTTCAGCGCTTGACACACAGGTGTTTCTGTTTGTGCTGACACCCTCCAGCCACTATTTTTTCGATATGGTTTCTCCGGGCCGGATGGACCGGATACATTTGGCGCGTTCAGACGGGGCCGGCCCCGGCCCTCAAGAAGATCACTGGGAAATCGGCCATCCCCTGCTCACATCCCTGGGCCGGTCCGGCCGGCAGTTCCAGGGCCTGCTGGAACGCTTTGATTATCTGGAACCGTTTCCGGATCTGTTCGTGGACCCGGCAGCGGATTCGGCCCCGGCTACCATGCTGTCCATGCTTCAGTCCGATATCCTGAACCTGGTTTTCCGGCATCCCGGCGGGGATGCACCGCCTGTGCCCGTGGATGCGGATGATACCTCCATCTGCGTGCACGTGTGCCATTCTCCCATGCGGGAGGCCCAGGTGCTCAAGGATCTGCTGCTGGACACGTTTGCCCGTCATCCAGAGACCGCGCCCCATGATGTGATTGTCATGATGCCCGATATCGAAGCCTATGCCCCGTATATCGAAGCGGTGTTCTCACGGGAACATGCAATTCCATTCACCATTTCCGACCGGCGCCGCAGGACCGAATCCCCCACGATTGAAGCGTTTCTGAAAATTCTGGACTTGAAGGGCTCCCGGCTGGAGCAGTCCCGGGTGATGGACCTGCTGCTGTGTCCGGCCATTGCGGAAACCTTTGATATCGCCCCCGGAGATATCAGGGAACTGACGGATATGGTGACCCGGTCCGGCATTCTCTGGGGAAAGGATCCAGACCACCGCCGGACACTGACGGGAACGGGATTCAGGGAAAATACCTGGCGATTCGGTTTTGAGCGGCTGTTCATGGGAATCGCCGTGCCGGCGAGTGCGGAAACCCTGGTGAACGGTGTTTTGCCCTGTCCGTTTGCCGAAGGGTCCGGTATTGGAATCCTGGGACAGTTCGCCCATTTCTGCCATACCCTTTTTTCGCATCTGGACGCGCTGGACGGCCTTCATACACCAGCGCAGTGGGAACATCGGTTCACTGCCCTGGTCCGGGAGATGATGGCACAGACACCGGCCCGGGAGCCGGATATCCGGTTTGTGTGTCAGGTGTGCCGGGAGCTGACCGTTGCGGCGGAGATTGCCGGGTTTACGGGAAAAATCGGTTTTCCGGCGGCCCGGGACCTGGTCACGGACAAACTGGATCAGACCTGGTCCCGGGGCGGTTTCTTGACCGGCGGGGTGACGTTCTGCAATCTGATGCCCATGCGCAGCATCCCTTTCAAGGTGGTGGCGCTCATGGGCATGGATGAGACCGCATTTCCCAGAAAAGTGTTTCCCCGCAGTTTTGATCTCATGACCGAAGATCCCCGGCCGGGTGATAAAAATCTGCGGGACGAAGACCGGAACCTGTTTCTGGAAACCTTGTTGTCGGCCCGGGACCGCCTGATTATTACCTGCACCGGCATGAGCATCAAGGACAATGCCCCGCTTCCCTGTTCCGGCGTGGTCAGTGAACTGGCGGATGTCATGAATGCGGGATTTGTATTTCCTTCAGGATTTCAGTGGTGGATCACCCACCGGCTGCATCCCTTTGACGAAGCATATTTCGACGATACCCCTGTGTTGTTTTCCTGTTCGGAAGAACAGTGCCGAATCGCCCGGACCCGGCGGGCCGGCCGGGTCTTGGCCGACCCGGTTTCCGCAGATGTGGATCTCTCTTTGGGAACGGCAAAAAATCCGGTGCCGGAGAATATTCAGCTGCAATCCCTGTTCCGGTTTTTCAACCATCCTCTGGCCATGTTTTATCAGACCACGCCTGAGATTGTCTTTCCTGAGCCGGAAGCACCCATGCCGGACCGGGAACCGTTTCAGGTGGCCGGTCTGGACCGGTACCGGCTGGGTTCCTGGATCCTGGAAAAAGAGATGGATGCATCCGGATATGCCCTGGCCCGGGCCGGCGGTCACCTGCCTTTTGGAAACCAGGGGCGCCTGGCATGGGAGGAGCTGCTTTCCTTCACCCGGCCTATCCAGGCCCTGGCAAAAAAATGGATCCCGGACACGGCTTGTGAGCCGGTATCAGTGGATCTGTCTCTGGCGGGATGCCAAATTCAGGGTGTGGCAGGGGATCTGTATGACTCAAAAGGGGGGGTGGTCCGGTGCGTGGCCGAGTTCGGCCGGATCCATGCAAAACGTCTGATTCGGAACTGGATTGTTCATCTGGCCGTCACCCTGATGTTGCCCAATATGCCGGTGACCACCCGGATCATCGGCACGGATCCGTTCCGGCCCCGGTCTGTGGGGGTGCAGGTGTTCACGCCGGTGGGAGAAACGGCCCGCTCCTGTCTGGAAGCGCTGGTGACGCTTTACTGCCAGGGTCTGAAACAGCCCTGGCCCTTTTTTCCCGAGACCGGGCTGGTGCTGGCCCGGTCCCTGGCGGAAACCGATGATGATTTGCCGGATGCCGAGGTGATCCGGGCCATGAAAAAAGCCCGGCCGGTCTGGTTCAATGCGCATTCTGACACTGGTGAGAAAACCGACCGCTACACGGCTGTCTGGCTGGCCGGTCACCCGGATCCATTTGACACACTGCCGCAGCTGCAAAACTCGGGTGTGGTGGATCATGCCCTGGCCGTGTTCAAGCCGCTTCTGGCGCATCTGGAGACCCGGGTATGATTGCGTTGAATCCCTTTGATCTGGATCTTGGGCAGACCACGCTCATCGAGGCCAGCGCCGGCACCGGCAAGACCTATACCATCACCACGCTGGTGGTCCGGCTCATTGCTGAGGGATACGCCATCGACGCCATTCTGGTGGTGACGTTTACAGAAGCCGCGGCCGCGGAACTCAAGCTGCGCATCAGGAACCGGCTGTCCCGGGTCCTGGCCGGGATGGCCTCTGACGGCGCCTTGTCAGCCGAGGACCCTGCGGATGAACTGGTTTCATTTATGGCGGCGCACCCGGACCCGGACCAGGTGCGCCGCCGCATCCGGCTGGCCCTGACCGATTTTGACCAGGCCGCCATCATGACCATCCACGGGTTCTGCCTTCAGACCCTGACCGCCCATGCATTTGAAACCGGCACCTCGTTTGACATGGTATTGACGGCGGACGCGTCCGGATTTTACCGTCAGGTATGCATGGACTATTTCATGACCCGGATCAATGATCTGGATCCGCTGATGCTCCGGTGTCTGGCACAAAAGAAAGTGACCCCGGAAACCTTGGGCAGGGACATGAAGCCGGCGGTGACACGGCCCGGCGTAACCCTGCTGCCGCTGAATCCCGGATTTGCGGATGTATGTGATGCATATCGGGATGCCACCTCGCAAATTCAGGACTGGCTTGAAACCAATATGCAGGCGATCATCGATGTGATTCAATCGGATCCGGGTCTGGACAAACGCAGTTATTCCACCAGAAACGTGCCCAATTGGCTGGAAGCGGCCCGCCAGACCCTGGAATCTCAGGGGAAGAACACCCTGTTTGTGATGACGGAAAAAGGAGATTCGCTGTACCGGTTTACCTATGCCTGCCTGGAACAGAAAACAAAACCCGGTGCCCGAAGCCCGCGTCATCCCTTTTTTGATGCCTGCCAAATGCTGTATGACCTGTATCAGGTGATGGAAGCCAATGTACTGGCTGTCCGGCACGCATTTCCGTTATTTTACGACCAGGCCCTGGCTGTGTTGAAACAGCAGCAGGGACAGTGTTTTTTTGATGATCTGGTGCACGACCTGGACCGGGCCCTGACCCAAGGCCCCGGCCGAAGGTCGCTGATCCGGGCGGTTCAGGATCAGTATGATGCCTGCCTCATCGATGAATTCCAGGACACGGACCCGGCCCAGTACCGGATTTTCGCCACCCTGTTCGCAAGGGCCCGGTCCCGGTTCGGCGGTTTCCGGCCGTTTTTCATGATCGGTGACCCCAAGCAGGCCATTTACGGATTCAGGGGTGGGGATATTTTTGCCTATCTGACCGCCAGCCGGCACTGTGATCAACAGTTCACCCTGGAAAAAAACTTTCGGTCTTCCCCATTGCTGGTGTCTGCGGTCAATGATCTGTTTTCGGCCGATCCGCATCCGTTTGTTTTCAGGGACATTGTGTTCAACCGGACTGGAACCCCGGACACCACGGGCCACGGCCTGAAGGATAATACCGGTTTCATTACCCCGTTGCGGTTTGATTTTTTACCCAGAAGCCGGAAAGATCTGGATAAAAACGGGTATATCGCAAAAGAGACGGCCCGCAGGATTATCCCGGATATCGTGGCCAACGCCGTTCTTTCTGACATGTCTGCCGGATACCGGCTGGTGGATAAAAATGGCACCCCCGCTCTGATCGATTTCAAGGACATGGCCGTGCTGGTGCGCACCAACCGGGAAGCCCAAGATATCCAGGCGGCATTGTCAACTGCGAAGATTCCCTGTTATCTGTCCAAAACCGGATCCGTGTTTGATTCTTCCCAGGCGGTGGAGCTCAACGACATTCTGTGGGCCGTGTTCCGTCCCGATCATGTGGGGTTTGTCAAAGCGGCCCTGGTCTCTTCCGTGTTCGGGTTTGATCCGGACGAACTGGCCGGGTTGTCGCAAAACGCAGTCTGGCAGTGGCAGGACCGGTTCCGGAACTGGAAAACCCTTTGGGAATCCCGGGGATTCATTGCCATGATCCAGGACCTGCTCCATTCCAGAGACGGGCTGCTGCATCCGGAATCGGCCATGGATGACCGGGGGCTGACCAATTTTTATCACCTGGTGGAACTGATTTCCCAGGCTGCGCTGAGCCGGCATCTGTCCCTGTTTTATCTGCTCAAATGGTATCAGGCCCAGCTGTCTGCCGATACCAGGGATGAGGCGGCGGATGAACTGCGCCTGGAAAGCGACCGCAATGCCGTGGCCATTGTAACCATCCACAAGAGCAAAGGCCTGGAATACCCCATTGTGTATCTGCCCTTTCTCTGGTCCGGGCCCCGGCCCCGGGCCGGAGAACCGCTGTTGTTCCATGATCCGGACAAGGATTTTGCGCTTTTCCTGGATCTGCGGGGCCGGGGATATCAGGGGGCGGACAGGGGAAACATGGAGCGGGCGGTTGATCAGCAGGACCTGGAGGACCGGGCCGAGCAGCGGCGGCTGCTGTATGTGGCGGTCACCCGGGCATCGGCCATGTGCCGGATTTTCTGGGCCGGTGTCAGTGGGGTGGGGGCTTCCGCGCTGGGCAGCCTGATTCATCCGCGCGGATGTGATACCGATGAAGACATGCTGGCGGACCTGAATCTCCTGGCCGGAAATTTTCAATGCATGAAAATTCAGGTTCTGGATCCGGAACAGGCGGTTTTGGCTTTGGATGATCACGTGCCCCCGCCGGTGACACTGTCTCCCCGGACGGTGACCCGTCAGATCCGGCCGGCATTTCAGGTCACCAGTTTCAGCGCCCTGGTCAAAGGACACCCCGGCGAAATCATCGATGAGGAGATGTCCGGCAGCAGCCGGGATGAGTGGGCGTTATACGGGGTGGCGGCGGATGGAACCGGAGGGGAGTATCTGGATGACCCGGCCCGGGCCCGGACCGTGATCCCGCTTCAGGCATTTCCCAAAGGGGCCGGAGCCGGGGATTTTTTTCATGCCGTGCTGGAAAACATGGATTTTCAATGGAATCTGGAGGCAATAACCGCGTGTGTAGCAACCTATCTGCACCGGTTCGGATTTTCCCGTGACAGTTTTACTGCGCCGGTGGCATCGGCCATCCAGGATGTGATTGACGCACCGCTGACTGCGGGCGAAACCGCTTTGTGTCTCAGGGAGATCGCCTTGTGCCACCGGATGACGGAAGCGGAATTCTTTTTTGATGGAACACGGGGCAACGGGTTTCATCCGGCGGATCTGTTTGCCCGGACCGTCCGGTGGAAAGCATATGCCGAAAATCTGCAGGATCAGGACCCGAACCGGCTGTCCGGATTCATCAAAGGGTTCATCGATCTGGTGGTCCGGCATCAGGGAAAATTCTATCTGATCGATTACAAATCCAATTTTCTGGGGGATACCTATGAGGATTACGGCCCGGCTGCGGTGACCCGGGCCATGGAAACCCATCATTATGTGCTGCAGTACCACATTTATACCAAAGCCCTGCACCGGTATCTGTCATGGCGCATGAACAACTATGATCCAGAAAAAGATTTCGGCGGGGTCCTGTATCTGTTCATCCGGGGGATGCACCCGGACCGGCCCGGATCCGGCGTGTTTTTCGACCGGCCTACCGTCGGTTTCTGAACCAGGTTTTCCTGTGAGATGTCACCAGCGGGGCCACCGGTGCGGGTTTTTCCTTGAAAAGCGATATGGTCAGAAGACCGGAAAAGATCAGCAATGCCCCTACTGCGGTGGTAAAGGTGAACACCTCATCCAGCAGCAGCACCCCCAGCAGGCATCCGGTCAGCGGTTCCACCAGCATGAGCAGGGCCGTCATGGACACCGGCACCACGGACAGGCCTTTGGCCAGCAGCAGGTAGGCGGCAGCCGTGGCCACCAGCCCGAGATACAGTACCACGGTCATGCCATGGGCGGTCGTCAACGGGGAAAGGTCTTCAAACAGCAGCAGCCGGGGAAGAACCATGACCGCACCCACGCACAGAATCACGGCAATCCCCAGGATCGGAGAATGGTCCGCCACCACGGCCTTGCTGCCCACCAGAGACACGGCATATCCGAATCC
>JAABTO010000050.1 GCA_011389835.1 Desulfotignum sp.
CTTTGATTTTGCGTGTCAATTCGGAAGGCGGCTCTCCCCCGCCTTTGGGGCTCAGGCTGTGCCAGTAAAAGGTGTGGTTCCATACCTGGGCCGCATTGTTGAAAATGGCGGTCTGATCCGGGTTGCCCGCACTCTGCTTTACAATCTCTTCCAGGGAAAGATCCGCATACGGGGTGCCGGTGATCAGGTTGTTGAGATTGTTCACGTATCCCTGGTGGTGTTTGCCGTAGTGAAACGACAGCGTTCTGGCGGTGATCACCGGTTCCAGGTCTGTATCGCCATAGGGCAGGGCCGGCAGCGCATGCGGGGATGATGCCGCAGCCGCGGTCCGGGGCAGCCCGGCCATGGCAAGAGATATCGCCGCCCCGGTCGAAATGGTCAGAAAGGTGCGGCGATCGATGACAGGGGCGGGGTTATGGTGTTGGTCATTATGGGATTTCATAAAAACGTTCCTCCTTTGAAGTCTGATGATATGAAGCTCGATCAGTATGATACCATCGGGATGCGCAAATGGACAAGCAGTTTCTTTTCATGTTTTGATTGACAAGTTAAAACCCGATTGCCTATCTTGTTGGCATGGCCCGTGACCTTGATACCTTCTGGACCAAGAGATGCAATGAACCAAACGTCATTATTCAAATTACCGTCCGTGGCTCGAAACCACCGGGGTGTCTTCCGTAATGTGGGATTCGAGCTGGAGTTCACCGGCCTGGATCTTGACCGGACCGTCCGGGTGGTGACATCAGCGATGAACGGCACCCGGATTCGAGAATCTGCGGCTGCCTGTGTGGTGGATGTTCCGGAAATGGGGGAATTCATTGTGGAGCTGGACTGGGATTTTCTCAAAAAAAAAGCAGATGGCCAGGCCACGGATAAAACCGGAGACTGGATCGATCTGCTCAGTCAAGCCGCCATACTACTGGTGCCCATGGAAGTGATATGTCCGCCCATTGCCCTGTCCGAGATGCACCGGCTGGATCCGCTCGTCCGTGCGTTGCGCAAGGCCGGTGCAAGGGGGACGAAGGATTCAGTGATCGCGGCGTATGGCGTGCATATCAACGCCGAGGTGCCGTCCATGGACCCAAAGGTGGTGTTTGCCTATCTCAGAGCGTTTTCAGTACTGCAATGGTGGCTGGTGGATGCCCATCAGGTGGACATGGCCCGGCGGATCAGTCCCTATGTGGACCTGTATTCCGAAACCTATCTGCAGGTGCTGTTTTCCCGGAACAAACCGGACATCAACCGGATCACCAGTGATTATCTGGATCACAACGCCAGCCGGAACCGGGCCCTGGACCTGTTGCCCCTGTTGTCCTGTGTGCATCCCGGCATGGTTCGCAACGCAGTCCCGGATTCAAAAGTAAAGGCCCGTCCCGCCTTTCATTACCGGCTGCCCAATTGTCAGATCGATAAACCGGACTGGTCTCTGGCCAGACCGTGGAACTTGTGGTGGGTGGTGGAGGAACTGGCACAGCGCCCGGATGACCTGAACATGCTGGAAGCGCGGTTTTTGTCCATGCATCGTCCCTTGATCGGGGTGAACCGCAGTGACTGGACGGCCTGGATGGATCAATGGATTCACGACCACTTGTGGGTGTAACCGGGTCGGCCCGCCGCTGGGCCCCGGCCTGGTGGTGCACGAAAACCGCCCTGTTTCTGGCCGGCGCGTCCGCCATGCGCATCAGCACCCGTCACGGCGATGCGGATAAAACCCTGGACGCCCTGATTATCGGAGGGGGCAATGATATTTCACCGGAACATTATGACGGGGATCTCTCAAGTCCGGTGGCATATGACCCGGACCGGGACCTGCTGGAAATCCGGTGGATCCGGCATGCCCTTGAGTTTAAAATTCCCATGCTGGGCATCTGCCGGGGGGCTCAGCTCATCAATGTGGTGCTGGGAGGGAATCTGCACCAGGATATCCGGAACCTGCGGCATCTGACCTACAATCGGCCGGGGCTGATGCCCACCAAGCAGGTAAAAATCGAACCGGCCTCACTTCTGGCGCGTATCTGCGGGAAACAGAACATCCGGGTCAACAGCCTTCATCACCAGGCGATCCGGGAGCCGGGCAAAGAACTGAAGGTGGTGGGCCGGGACCTGGACGGGATCATTCAGGCCGTGGAAACCGGCACCGGTCAGAAGATCATCGGTGTGCAGTGGCACCCGGAATATCTGTTTTATGTGCCGGCCCAGTTCGCCCTGTTCAGATGGCTGGTCCAAAAGGAATGGGGATGATCTCAGTTCTGCTGCTGTTTGGTGCCGCATTTCTGGCCGCCACGATTCTGCCGTTTTATTCTGAGGTCCTGCTGTTCGCACTGCTGCGCCAGGGCCACGACCCGTATCTTCTGTTCTGGGTGGCCACCACGGGGAACACGCTGGGCTCGGTGGTGAACTGGTGGATGGGGCGGTATCTGCTGCGGTTTCAGCACCGGGCCTGGTTTTATTTCAGTCCCACCCAGATTGCCCGGGCTCAGGCCTGGTTTCAGCGATACGGCATATGGACCCTGCTGTTGGCCTGGCTGCCGATCGGGGGGGATCCGCTGACCCTGGTGGCGGGCATCATGAATGTCCGGCTGAAGGTGTTTGTTGTCCTGGTGGCCGTCGGCAAGGGGCTGCGGTATGTGGCTGTGATTTTTTTCAGTGCCTGGTGGTAGATTTTTCAGACAGGGTTTTTTGAATGTAGATCCTGCCGATCACCATGTAAGTAAAAATCGATCCCAGAATGACCCCCCCGAACAATTCGCCGTTCCGGGTTTTCAGCACAAAGGAGATGATCACGATGATGGCCGCACTGATGGTGTAAAACAGCGGTTTGGGAACCTGTTTCAAAATCAGACGTCCCAGATGGGCAAACCGGAGGGTGCTGACCATCAGGCCGGCGGTCAGCAGCACTACAGGCCATACATATGAAGCGGGCAGCAGCAGGATGGCCCCCACTAAAAGCAAAGCCCCGGCCGGGCAGGGCAGGCCGTTGAATACCCCCGGGGGCAGGTCGGTGCGTTTTTTGTCCACAAACAGAAAACGGATGAGCCGGAATGCCACAGCGGTCATGTAGACCAGGGCAAACACCCAGGCCCAGAAAGACTGGCCGATTTTCAGCAGCATATAGGCCGGTGCGATCCCGAAACTGACAAAATCCGCCACATCGTCCAGATAGGGACCGTATTTGGTTCCGCCGTGTTTTTCCGCCATGCGCCCGTCAAACAGGTCGAACAGCTGCCCCATGATAATGACGATGACGGCCCGGCCTAAAAATCCGTGATAGGTCAGCACCAGACTGGCCAGACCGCAGAAGAAATTGAGCATGGAGAGAATGTCCGCATACAGCCGGTTGGGAATGAATTTGAATACAATGGAGGCCGCCGCCAGCACGATACAGGCCAGCAGAATCTGGTTGCCCATGTGGATAATATGGGGGTTGGCATCCAACAGGGCACAGAAAATCACCAGGGCAAAACAGATGATGGCTTTGATCTTGCCGAAATTATTGGCTGCCCCGGATGTCTTCATTAGTTTGAGCAGCCTGCGGGCCGCAAATTGGCCGAATATTTCAATGCCCACCAGAATCCACATCAGTTTCACGGAAATGATGCCGGCATAGGCAAATCCCAGCAGGGGCGGCAGGTAGGTCAGCTTGTCACACAGCGGATCCAGCCACTCTCCCAGACGGGATACCAGGTTGCAGCCTCTGGCCACCAGTCCGTCCACCCCGTCCAGGATGGCGGCAACCGTGAAGATGATGATGGCGGCGGATTGATAGGAAGTCCAGAAATACAAAACAAAACCGACCATGGCCAGACCGGTGCGCCAGTAACAGATGGCATTGGGATGCAGCAGCCACAGATGGGCCCGGACATAGACCTGCAGGCGGTTTTTTTTCAGCATCCAGGCAAACCAGTAGTAGAAACCGGTCCCGATGGCAGCGGCAACGCATATGACTAAAAATCGTTCCATAAGTGGCGGTATCCAGATGCATACGGTGTTAAAGTAACAGTCAGACTGTTTTTACCAGATCACGCCCAAGATTGCAATGAATGGATCACCCACTGAAAAAGGAGATGCCGCGGCTGTATCAGACTTTGACCAGCCTCAACTCTCCCCACAGCCCGATCTGAGTATCCTTTATAATGACCAGGCCCTGAATGCCGGAAATCTGTTTGCCGGTCTCCAGGGTGGGGGCAATGTCGTCCCCTGTGGTCACCTGATTGGCCAGGCCCGTGGCGGCCGCATCCGCCAGCATGCAGGATCCGGCCATGACCATGACGGCATCGGCCTTGCCAAAGCTTTGGGAATGTCCGAAAGTACCGGACGAGGTGCAGATGCCAAAGGGACCTGGCTGCCGGGATATCTGAATGCCGGTGGTCAGGCTGAAAGGGGAGTTGCCGGCAAAAATCGTCAGCACGGTCTCGGTGCCGGAATGGATAAAAATATCCCCGCCGTTTTCCACCACCACTTCCGAAGAAAATGACAGCAGATGCCGGCCGGTATATTCGGCCACCGCGCCTGCCACCGTCGCCATGGGCCCCACCTGAGCTTCACGGGCGGCCCGGGCCATTTCCTGAATGATCAACGGGGCGGTGTCGGAGACCGCCATGGGCGAGAGTGTGGTTCTAAAGTCGGGATGTTGCCGGATATAGGTCTGAATCTGTTCCCGGCACCGGGTCACTGCCTGGAGGGCCGGTCCGGACAGGTCGGTGTCGGCCTGAATGTGCAGATTGGTCTCCTGCACGGTGATTTCAAAGGCGGTCAGGCCCTGTTTGTGATGCTGCTGCCGGTAGACTTTGCGGTTGTCATACATGGTCCACCGGTTGGGGCCGCAATTCGTCCGGTGCCTGACGGATAAAATAGGAATCGGTCATGCCGGCGATGAAATCCCGGACAATCTGTGCAGAGGAATGGGTCTTCAGGTAGGTGTCTGACATGCCTGCCAGGAACTGGGTGAAAATGACGGCGGATCGGTTGTTTTTTTCCAGGTCCGTGAGATACCGGTGAAACAGATGGTCATAAATGGATTCAATGGATCCCAGATGCCGTTTGATGGCCGGGTTTTTGTAGATATGGCGGTAGTTGAATGTTTTGAGGGTTTCCAGCGCATCTGCGATGTCATCCGAGAATCCTATGAATGGCTGATCCAGGCTGGCGGCGATCAGGTCGGTCACCAGGTTGAACACGATGGTGCCGTTGGTGGTCCCTAGCAGGTCGCGGCAGGTGTCCGGAATCTGGTCCCGGGTGATCAGGCCCAGACGGATGCCGTCTTCCAGGTCCCGGCCGATATAGCTGATGGTGTCTGCCATGCGCACCACGCATCCTTCCAGGGTCATGGGGGAATATCCGATCCGCTCGGTCCGGTGAAAGGTCTGGATCATGTCCTCCAGATCTTCGAACGTACGGGGACCGTGGGGGGAGAGTTTCCGCACATGGGTTTCGCCGTCATGGCACAAAATGGCATCTAACGTCTGAAGGCTTAAGTTCCACCCGGCACCATGGCGCTCGATTCGGTCCAGGAACTGGATGCTCTGGACATTGTGGTGAAAATATCCGGCATGGTGGGTGTGGGTGAGCCGGGACAGAAACCGTTCGCCATCATGACCGAACGGCGGATGGCCGATGTCGTGGCCCAGGGCCGCTGCCTCGATCAGGTCCTGGTTGAGGCCAAGATACCGGCCGATGGTCCGGGCCACCCGGGACAGCAGCTGCACATGCAGGACCCGGTGGGTGAGATGATCGTTCTGGATCAGGGAAAAGACCTGTGTTTTATCGATGTACCGGGTAAAGGCCAGGGAGTTGAGGATCCGGTCGGCATCCTGGCTGAACGCCTGGCGGTATTCATTGTCAGACCGGTTTTCCGGATGCCGGCGAACGGCGGCGCCGGAAGGGCAGGCCAGGGACCGCAGGGCCTTCTGTTCCATTGCGTTCAGAAGCGGCTGCAGGTCCCTGGTTTTTTTCAGGCGGTCATTCAAGGCGGTTCCTGAGAAGAAACGGCTGCATCACAATTGTTTGGTGATGTTGTCCACCACGGTGGAAAATGCCTTGGTGAACGGGGTTTCTTTGTCCTGGAACATGATGGGAGACCCCTGATCACCGGAGACGACCACACCGGTATCGAACGGGATGGATCCCAGAAACGGCAGGCCGAACTGTTTGGCGGTTCTTTCCCCCCCGCCGTTCATGAACAGGTCGATGGATTCGCCGCAGTGGGGGCAGCTGAAGCCGGACATGTTTTCAACGATGCCCAGGGTTTTGAGTTTCACGGTTTTGCAAAAAGAGATCGATTTTCTGATGTCGGCCAGGGCCACTTCCTGGGGAGTGGTCACAATGACGCCCAATGCATCCGGAATGGTCTGAACCACGGTCAGGGGTTCATCACCGGTGCCCGGAGGGGCATCGATAATCAGAAAATCCAGATCCCCCCAGTCCACCATGCCCACGAACTGCTGAATCATGCCGGCTTTGGCCGGTCCCCGCCAGATAATGGCCTGATCCTTGTCCTGCATCAGGGCCTGGACCGATACAGCCTTGAGGTTGCCGTTCACCTGTTTGGGAACCAGTCGCTGCTGGTCCGGGGTAATGTCCAGCAGTTCGGTCATGCCCAGCATCTGGGCAATGGAAGGGCCGTGCACATCCACATCCATGAGACCGGTTTTGTATCCTTTTTTGGACAGTACTGCTGCCAGGTTGGCGGATACGCTGCTTTTGCCCACCCCGCCCTTGCCGGACAGCACAAAAATCTTGTGTTTGATTCTGGCCAGATTGTCTTTTATCATGGCCTGCTGTTCCTGCTGTTTTCTGGCCATGTCATTATTCTGTGACGGGCATCCCTGGGGCTTCTGCGCATTGTCTACACTGTCGTGAATCATTTATCGTATACTCCTTGTAAGAGGTATGTGGTTGAAATCAACACCTATTATTGTCATGATCCAGAGGGTGTCAACTGGAAAACCGATTCTTTCACCGGGATATCGGGCCAGAATCTTGTGATGGTCATTCGGGCCTGCTGACCTTTGCTGTCGGTGATGGTCAGATCCACCGGGATCTGGCGGCGGCCCATCCTGTCAAACGCATGATAGCGGATCTCGTATTTGATTTCGTCATGTCTGTTTTTCAAGAGCAGTGCTTTGACCGGCTGATCCGGTGCCAGAATCAGTTCCTGGAACTGGGAGGTGAATCGTCTGTGGAGCTGAATTTGGGAACGGTCTTCAGAAATAAACCAGGCATCATTGTACTGCTGGACCGGGATCTGCCCTAAAAGCAGGCAGATCATGTGGGACAGTCTCAGCGGCACGCCGGTATAGGACTCCAGATCCGGATCGCCGGATGCGGTGGTGTGGGGCCTGTGGCGGCCGGTATGGGAAATGAAGGTCACGGCATTGCCGTCTGCAACAATGGTTTCCACCGGGCTGGCAAGGGCTGTGAGTGTCAGGCGGACCTGATCCGGGGCTTTGGCGGCCCAGGCGATCTGAAACGTCTGGACCCCGTCCACGGTTTCCAGGCGCAGGTGACCGGTTCCTTTGCTGGTTTGGATATCCCGGTTCAGGCCGCTCACGGTTTCTGCCGATTTTTGTGCAGCCGCATCCAGAGAAGGGTCTGTCTGGGGCTTTTGAATGCCGCATCCGGACAGGCAGACCAGCGACAGCAGACAGACAGAAAAAAAGGCGGACCAGGATGTCATGGGAGGGCGTCACCCGTGTTTTCAGTGTCCGGGTCTTGCAGCTGCTGTTCCAGCGCCCTGATTTTTTCAGTCACCCGGGAAATGAGCTCGGTATCCGATTCTTCGGCCTGGGCCAGGGATCGATGATAGGTTTTCAGTGCTTTGACGATCTGTCCGGTTTTGACATAGGCATCGGCCAGGTGTTCAGCAATGATGGCTTCGTAATCTGTCAGTTGGGCCGCCCGTTCCAGATAATCCACGGCCTTGTCGTATTTTCCCTGTTGAAAATAAACCCATCCCATACTGTCAATGATATAGCCGTCATCCGGCCGGATATCCAGGGCCTTTCTGATGAAGGCTTCCGCTTCGTCCAGATGAATGCCCAGATCGGCATAGGTATACCCCAGATAGTTCAGGGCCGAGGCATCTTCCGGGTCCAGCCGGATCACTTCCTTCATGGTGGCGATGCTGTCATCCTTGAGTCCGGCCTTGTCCTGAACCGCCCCCAGGCGGAACAGCAAAGAGGTGTTTTCAGGAGCGTCCTCAAGCCCTCTGGAAAGCAGGGACATGGCTCTGTCCAGTTGATTCTCCTTTTCATAGAACGCAGCCAGATAGGTGAGGATATCGATATCTTCAGGGGACTGTTGATGATGATGTTCCAGAAAGGCGACGGCTTTGTCGGTTTCTCCGGTTTCCCGGTATAGAAAGGCGATGTTCAGCAGGGTTTTTTTGTACTGGGGATGCGCCGGTGAGACCTTGAGATAATGCTCGATGGCTTTTTCCGGATTTTGGCTGGATTCATACGCCATGCCCAGAAAAAAATTGAAATTGTCATTGTCCGGATCTGCCTGAAGCATTTGAGAAAACACGATCACGGCATCTTCATACCGTTTCTGTGACAGATACAGATCCACGGCGGTCATGAGCAGCCGGTTGTCGTTTCTGGCCTGATTTCCCAGGTCCATGAGCTGTTGGCCGGCCAGGTCGGTTTGCCCGGTTTTATAGGACAGCAGGGCGGTTTCCAGCAGGGCCCGTTCGTTTTCCGGTTCAATGTCAAGGATCTGTTCATACATGGCAAGCAGCCTGTCAGGGTCGGCATCACCTGCGGGATTCTCCGGATCCTGGAGCATTTCCACCAGCCGGAACCGGGGTTCGATCAGATCCGGTTCCAGATCGATGGTCCTCAGAAAGGCTTGTTCCGCCTCTGTATAGTTTCCTGAAAGAAAGTGGGCTTCACCCAGGTAAAAATGGGCCACATAATAGTCCGGCAGCTGTTTTGCCATCCGGGAAAACAGTTCCAGCGCCTGGGCAATCTGCTGATTATCCATATAAATTTTGCCCAGCCGCAGATAGGTTTCCCTGTTTTCCGGATCCAGCTCCAGAATCCGCTGCAGCAGCGGATGCATGGTTTCCTCACGCATGTCGTCTTTTTTCAGGCGGGCCAGCATGAGCAGGTTTTCCACGTCATCGGGATCCTGTTCCACCAGAGATTCAAGCATCGACAGGGCGGTCTCGTCCCGGCCCATACTCAGATGCATCCGGATCAGGTCCCGTTTTAAGAACGAGGTGTCAGGGTCGATTTCAATGGCATTTTCAAGGGCGGCGACAGCGGGGTCAAACTGGTTTTGCCGGTGCAGCATCAAAAACGTGAGATAATGATACCGGGCCGACATCTGGGGATCCTGTCCGGGAGAACCCGGGGGAAAAATATCTTCCGGAACCGGATACCCCTGCAAAAGGGTTTCCTGTGCCGGTTCCGCCGGCAGAGATTCAGGCGGCAGAGAATCCACCGGCGCCTTCTGGATCTGACTGCATCCGGACATACCCAAAAGGGCTAAAAAAAAGAAAAGAAAATGAATCAATGACTGGATCATGAACAGATCGTCCTGTGTCTGTCGGTTATCGGGTGTGGTCGTACATGTCGAAATCGGGCATGTCTTTTTTGAAATAAGCCTTCATTTTTTTCAGGATATTGTTTTCAACCTGTCGAACCCGTTCCCGGGAAATGTTGTAGGTTTCACCGATTTCCTGAAGGGTCAGCGGAGAATCGGAAAATATGCGCTGCTCAAAAATTTCCAGTTCCCGGTCATTGAGGGTGCGTTTGAATTTTTTGACCTTGGTGTGAAGGATGTCTTCAATTTCCTTTTTCGCCATTTGGTCTTCGGATGAATCCGATTCCGTATTGATGAATTCGATCCGTTCGGTATTGGAATCCTCTTTGAGCGGTTCGTCCAGGGACAGATCCCAGTTGGCCAGGCGCTGGTCCATGTCCACCACCTCTTTTTCAGACACGCCCAGGCGTTCGGACAGCAGTTTGGGCTTGGGATCGAACCCCTGCTCGATGAGCTGCTGTTTTTCCTTTTTCAGCCGGAAAAACAGCTTGCGCTGTCCCTGGGTGGTGCCGATCTTGACCATCCGCCAGTTGTCCATGATAAATTTGAGGATATACGCCTTGATCCAGAAAGAGGCATAATAGGAGAATTTGACGTTTTTATAGGGGTCGAATTTCTTGACCGCCTGGACCAGCCCGATATTGCCTTCCTGGATCAGGTCCAGCAGGTTCTGCATCCAGACCCGCTGGAACTCCAGGGCGATCTTCACCACCAGGCGCAGGTTGGATGTGGTCATGATATAGGCGGCTTCCTGGTCCCCTTCCTCCTGAATCCGCCTGCCCAGATCGATCTCCTCTTCCCGGGTCAGCAGGCGGTACCGGTTGATTTCATTCAGATAGCTTTGAATAGGATCGGATTTGACCAGGGCTTTGGTGTCGGCATTTCTGACCCTGGGCACCGGAAGAAGAAAATCTTTTTTGGTTGACCGTTTCTTGTCTGTATCCGATTGATTCTGCTCAAGTGTATTTGTCATTCAATGAACCTTCAGTCTTGCAAGTCATAAAAAAAATATTATACCATTATCGCTGACAGTATTAAAGCAATAAATTCATTGCCGCTTTTTCACTGGACTTTTCAGAAGCTTTCTGCTAAAAGAACCGACTGTTGCGCCTGTAGCTCAGCTGGATAGAGCAACGGACTTCTAATCCGTAGGTCGCAGGTTCGAATCCTGCCAGGCGCGCCAATAAAATCA
>JAABTO010000051.1 GCA_011389835.1 Desulfotignum sp.
ACATTGTGCTGCTGGGAACCAACCTCTGGCACCGCCAGAGCCTGCTGGATCAGACCAAAGGGTATAACCGGGGCACCGTCATCACGGAAGGATACTTCGGAAACAGCCGCAAATTCGTCACAACCCGGTTCAACAATGCGTTTTCACACCTGTACGGAGAATCCCCCGGTTTTCTGGAAGCCATTTTTTATGATACCGTCCGAATTCTGCTGTCAACCGCCATGGATCCTTTAGTGGATTCCCGGCAGCGTCTGAAAACGGCTTTGCAGGAAGAAAGAATTTTTGAAGGCGCCACCGGCAGAACTCTTTTTGACGAAACCGGGGCAGCCCGTAAAGAACTGTTTCTGATCACCATCAAAAACAACCAGTTTGTGGAGCTGGAGCGCTGACCCGGCAGTCATCTATCCGCCGAAATAGGCATCCTGACCGGTGGCTTCCAGTACCGACTGCCACAACCGACCGTTGGGATCCAGCCGCTTCTGCCTTCCGGCAGAGGCTTCCATGGGGACATGCACGTAATGATTGTTCCAGTAACTGACGAGCAGCTTGGTTTTGCCGGCCATGCCGGCATGGACCGCGTCCCGCCCCAGCAGACCGCAGAACACACTGTCATTGGCGTTGGCTGCCAGGCTGCGGATGATATAGGCAGGATCGATGTATTTCAAAGACACATCCAGGTGTCTGGATGTAAACCATTCAGTGATTTTTTTCTTGAGAAACAAGCCGATGTCCTGAAGGATGATGTTGCCGGAAGGGTCATATTTTTTTTCCTTGTTTTCGAAAAAATTCTGTCCTGCGCCTTCCGCCACGATCACCACGGCATGGTTCCGGGTTTTAACCCTATTTTCCAGGGCTTGAAGAAACCCGTTATCCCCATTCAGGTCGATGTCCACCTCCGGGATCAGCACAAAATTGGCATCCTGCTGGGCCAGGGCGGCCGTGGCTGCCAGAAATCCCGAATGCCGCCCCATGAGTTTGATGAGACCGATGCCGCTGGGATAGGCTTCTGCTTCGTTGTGGGCCCCTTTGATGGCCAGCGTGGCCACATCCACCGCAGAATCGAATCCAAACGACCGGGAAACCAGGAAAATATCATTGTCAATGGTCTTGGGAATCCCCACCACCGAAATCTTTAAATTTCTTTTGTCTATTTCGTCGGCAATTTTCTTGGATGCCATCAGGGTGCCGTCTCCCCCCACCATGAACAGAATCCCTATGCTCATGCGTTCCAGACAATCCACCACCACTCCGATATCCTGGCTGCCCCTCGAAGATCCCAGAATGGTTCCGCCTCTGTCCTGGATACCGGCCACCGTTTCAGGGATCAGATCCACAATGTCATGACCATATTCCGGAATAAATCCCTGCAGACCGTAGCGGATGCCGTAGATGGTTTTGACCTGATAAATGTGGTACAGTTCCAGAACCACGGCCCGGATGATATCATTGAGGCCCGGGCAGAGCCCGCCGCAGGTCACGATGGCGCATTTGAGCTTGCTGGGGTCGAAATAGATCTTCTCTCTGGGTCCGGCCTGTTCAAAACTGAGCAGTGTCTGACCGGTTTTTGCCACGTCCTGGACAGATTCCGATTCAATATCTACAATGATCCGGGAATCATCAGAAATAAAGGAGTGCTGCCGCTGGGTGGACCGGGTCATCCGTTTGATGGGGGAAACGATATTGGCCTTTCCAAGTACCGGGATATCCGTACACAAGTCATGGGGTATCATCGATTTCCTCCGTTGAATTTGAAAGATCCTTTTCCAAGAATATCGTGCAGATGCAGAATACCTTCCAGACGGTTGTCCGAATCAACAATGGGCAGCACCGTGATCTCAAATTTTTCCATCAGGTTCAGCGCATCGTACAGATATGCGTCCACCCTGGAGCACCGGGGGTTTTGGGTCATGACCTCTCCGGCCGTCAACTGGTGGAAGTCCGTGATTCCCCGGGCGATGGCATGGCGGATATCTCCGTCGGTAATGATGCCTTTCAGGTGCCGATCCCGGTCGAGCACCAGCACAGCCCCCAGACTGAAGCGATCCATGGTTTCAAGCGCCGTTGTCATGGTATCTTCCATAACCGCATACGGAGCCTGATCTGCGGCAAGCATGATTTCGCCCACCCGGCTGGCCAGACGGCGCCCAAGGGCACCGCCGGGATGGGACCGCATGAAATCGGTTTTTCTGAATTTCTTTTTTTCAATCAGCACCACGGCCAGCGCGTCGCCCATGGCCAGCTGGGCCGTAGTGGAGGCGGTAGGGGTCATGTTGAAGGGGCAGGCCTCTTTTTCAACGCCGGTGTCTATAATCAGGTCGCAATACCCTGCCATAGTGGATTTCGGATTGCCAGTGAATCCGGCAATCCGGCACCCGATGCCCCGGATCACCGGCAGAAGCTGGTTGAGTTCGCTGGTTTCTCCGCTGTTGGAAATAGCCAGGAATACATCATGGGGGCTCACCATGCCTAAGTCCCCGTGCACAGCTTCCACCGGATGCAGAAACATGGCGTTGGTGCCGGTGCTGCTCAGGGTAGCGGCGATCTTTCGACCGATAAGCCCGGATTTACCGATTCCAGAGACAACTACCCGTCCCGGTGAATCAAATATGTCCTGAACAAGGGTTTCAAACGCCTGGTCCAGTTTCTCCGCCAGGGTCAAAATCCCCCTGGCTTCTATTTTCAGTACCTCTTTGGCTTGGGAAATAATCATAATGATACGGTTGTACTCAAATGGGTTTGCAAATGTTTTATTTTCCCCGGTTTATACACCACTCCTGATTTTTTTCCCATACAAAATTTGATTCAAATGGAAATTATGAATAAAACATCGGTCTTTGATTGACACTTGAACTGTTTTTATGATATTGAAATCAGGTTTACCATCCCTGAATCGGGAATCCATTGGAAAACAACAGCCCGGAAACGTCCTGTTGAGATTGAAACACAGCGGTTTTTCCGGCTTTGAAAAATTAAACCCAAACATATTTAGGAAACAAGTATCATGATCTGTACAACTGTTAGGGAAGGGGAAGACTGTGTGTTCATGACAGCCGCCGGCTGCAGCTACAATGAAGGCAACTGCCTGCCAGTCGTGGAGGAATGCATGGGATGCCAGAGAATGTCTGAATATCCCACCGGCATGTATTGCAAGGCTGCACCGGATCCGTCCCTGAAATGGAAAAACGGCTCCTGCAACATGGCCACACATATCAAGACCACTGTCGAGTCCAAGAAACAGAAAATCAACCCGATCAAGGCATCCAAGAGAAGATAAGTCGTTTGACCGCAATTTTAAGACTCTGTGGTTTTTCATCTTCAACCGAAAGCCGCAGAGTTTTTTTTTGATGTTTTTGTGAGGAGTCTGCCCATGAACGTGATTGCAAAGGAACTGAACGCGCTGATTTCACAAGCCAATCCCCATATCATGGAAATGTTGTCGGATATGGGAAAGGCCCTGTTTTTCCCCAAAGGCATATTGAGCCAGAGTGCGGAAGCCAAAGCCAAGGCCCATAAAATCAATGCCACCATCGGTATTGCCAAACAGGGCGGCAGCGTAATGAACCTGCCCGCCGTCACCCGGTATGTGTCTGGTATCGAACCGGCCGAATACCTGCCCTATGCGCCGTCATTCGGCCTGCCCGGGCTTCGGGAAAAATGGAAAAAGGACCTGTTTGAGAAAAATCCATCCCTGAAAGGAACGCATATCAGCCTGCCAGTGGTCACTTCGGGCATTACCCATGGCGTCAGCGTGTTTTCCGACATGTGGATCGATCCCGGAGATGTGATCATTCTGCCGGATATGATGTGGGGCAACTACAACATGACCTTTACGGTACGCAACCGCGCGAAAATCGTTCACTTCCGGGCTTATGATGAGGCACTGACCCGGTTCGATCTGGATGATTTTGAATCCGTGATACGGGCACAGGCAAAAAATAACGATAAAATCATCACCGTGCTGAACTTTCCTCACAATCCCAGTGGTTACTCCCTGAATCGAAAAGAAGCCGACCGGGTGGCGAACATCCTGCTGGACATCGCACAGTCGGGCACCCATGTGGTGGCAGCCTGTGACGATGCCTATTTCGGACTGTTCTTTGATGAAGAAACCAGCAAAGAATCTCTGTTTGCCAAACTGGCCGGCAGACATGAACGCCTGGTTGCCATCAAGCTGGATGGGGCCACCAAGGAAGATTATGTGTGGGGATTGCGGGTGGGATTCATCACCTACGGCATGGCGGCAGATCCGGCAGACATGGATGACTTGCACCAGGCCCTGGAAAAAAAGACCGCCGGCTGCATCCGGGGCAATATTTCCAATGCCTCCCATCTGGGACAGACCATTTTACTCAAAGCCATGGCGGATCCAGCCTATCACGCCCAGAAACAAGAAAAATTCAGTCTGCTCAAACAGCGGGCAACCAGGATAAAAGGGGTGCTGGCGGATCCGGCATACCGCTCCGGATTTGACGTGTATCCATTCAACTCCGGCTATTTCATGTGCATCCGACTCAAAGATGTGGATGCGGAACAATTGCGGCTCCATCTGCTGGACAGATACGGGGTTGGTCTGATCGCCATCGGGGACCGCAACATCCGGGTGGCGTTTTCCTGTCTGGAAGAAACGGATGTCAAGACTTTGTTTGACATCATCATGCAGGGCATCACAGATCTTCGCAGCACCTGATGCGCTGTCCCGGATCAGATTTGACATGAGTTCCTTTGACTTTAAAACCGCGTTCAAATGGCTGTTGAATTTTGTGCTCATCGGCACGATCGCGGGCCTGGGAGCAGTGCTTTTCCATTATCTGTGCGGCCTGGGCATGCATTATTTTCTGGACATGATGGCGGGGTACCGCCCGGATGCCCCGGCCGGAGAGCATGCGCTCCTGCCGTCCACCAGCACGCCGTTCAACCGATGGATGCTGCTGATCCTTCCGGCCTTAGGAGGGCTGGTGTCCGGCTGGCTGGTCTACACCTTTGCACCGGAAGCGGAAGGACACGGCACAGATGCGGCCATTGATGCCTATCACAACAAAGGGGGGAAAATCCGGGGACGGATTCCCATCATCAAGACCATCGCTTCCACCATCACGCTGACCACCGGCGGATCCGGGGGCAGGGAAGGGCCTATCGCCCAGATCGGATCCGGGTTTGGTTCGTTTCTGGCATCCCGGTTAAATCTGTCGGAACGGGAACGCCGTATCATGATGGCGGCCGGCATCGGAGCCGGCGTCGGCAGTATATTCCGGGCCCCTCTGGCAGGGGCCCTGTTTGCCGCTGAAGTCCTTTACCGGGATCCGGATTTTGAATCGGAAGTCATCATTCCGGCCGGCATCTCTTCGGTGGTGGCCTATTGTATTTTCTGTCTGGTATACGGATGGGGATCGTTGTTCGATTCGCCGGGCTTCAAATTTCAGAACCCGCTGGAACTGGGACCCTATATTGTTCTGGCCGGGGTTCTGGTGGTGTTCGGATATGTGTATGTCAAGGTGTTTTACGGCATGGTGGGATTTTTCAAAAAACTCAAAGTCCCCAATCATATCAAACCCGCCATCGGCGGGCTGTGCACCGGTATCATCGGTTTTTTCCTGCCCTATACCCTGGCATTCGGTTATGGTATGGCCCAGAACGCCATCTTCAACCAGGTGGCCATCTCCACGTTGATCGCCCTGGCCATCGGCAAGATTTTCACCACCTCGTTTTCCATCGGTTCCGGTGGCAGTGGCGGGGTATTCGGTCCGTCCGTGGTCATTGGCGGGGCGTTGGGCGGGGCCGTGGGCAAAATCTTTCATCTGCTGATTCCCACGGTGGTGACCCAGCCGGGCGCATTTGTGATCGTGGGGATGGCCGGTTTTTTCACAGCAGTTTCCAATACCCCCATTTCCACGATCATCTTTGTCAGTGAAATGACCAATTCCTATCACCTGCTCTTACCCAGCCTGCTGGTGTGTTCCCTGTGTTATCTGCTGTCCCAGCGGTTCACCATCTTCGAAAACCAGGTGAAGTCCCGGGTGGATTCGCCGGCCCATGCCGGCGAATTCATGATGGACATTCTGCAGACCATGAAAGTGGGCAGCCTGGACCATTTGATCAAAAAAGTCCAGTGTGTCAGCGAAAACATGTCATTTTCCGAGTTTAAAAGTCTTTTTCAGATCACCAAACAGCATTATTTTCCGGTCCTCAACGCCAACGGGGAATTTACCGGCATTTTTTCTTCCAATGACATCCGTGAAGTGATCTTTACCATTCATATCGAGGATCTGGTGGTGATGAAAGACATCATGGTTTCGGATCTGATTACCACAAATCCCTCTGAAGACCTGAACAGGGTACTGCATAAACTCACACAGAAAAACATCGATGCGTTACCGGTGGTAAAAGAGGATAATCCCGGAGAACTGATTGGTCTGATCTACCGCAGGGACATCATCGCCCATTATAATCAGTATATTCAAGAAATCCGGACCGCCCATTCAGACGATCACAAATCAGCAGAAAAGAGGGAAACAAAGAACAGCCGGACATAAATCAGTCATAATTCACCTGATTGAGAATCAATCCCCGGGCAGGGGCTTTAGCGCCGGCCAGTGAGCGGTTTCGACCCGACAGAATGCGTTCAAACATTCGAGGGGTTATTTTTGCATGCCCCGCATCCACCAGGGTCCCCATCAGATTTCGAACCATGTTCTTCAAAAATCCATCTGCACGGATCTTAAATATCAACCGGTCATTGTCTAAGCGGTCCATCCGGGCAACGAACACCGTGCGGACAGTGGATTGCCTCGGAGAGCCCGCATTTTCAAACGACTTGAAATCATGCGTCCCGCATATTGCCTGGCAGCACTGGTTCATGGTTTTTAAATCCAGGGGACGGTGAACGTGCCAGATATAATCCCGGCCGATGGCACAGGGAACTTCACGGTTCAGAACATAATAGTGGTATTCCTTGGAAACCGCGGAAAACCGGGCGTGAAAATCGTCCGGTACCCGGGCACAGTCTTTCAGGACAATGGGATGTTTCATCAGACGGTTGATCCCTTTTTTCAATGTGGAGGGATCCATGCCGGTTTCCGCACAAAACGAAGCCACCTGTCCACGGGCATGAACCCCGGCATCGGTCCGGCCGGACCCGGCAAGGGTGACAGGCTGGTTCAGAATCCTGGACAGCACCTGTTCCATGGCCCCCTGGATGGTAGGCTTGTCCGTCTGTCGCTGCCATCCAAAAAATCGGGTTCCGTCATATTCGATGGTGAGCTTAAAGGTCTGGATCATGAAAATTTTCCGGTGCTGAGGCTCCGGCCAGCCGCTG
The DNA here is from genome assembly GCA_011389835.1 of Desulfotignum sp. GTDB lineage: Bacteria > Desulfobacterota > Desulfobacteria > Desulfobacterales > Desulfobacteraceae > Desulfotignum. The sequence goes on from JAABTO010000051.1 coordinate 7,313, forward strand.
ACCGGCCTGATGAATCTGCAGCGCCAGTCGATGGGCGTATCCGTCACCCAACATCCGGGTATAGGCCAGGTAGAACGCCTTATAGGCCTGGGCAATGGCCGGTTTCATTTCCAACCCTTTTTGTGTGGGAAAAATGGCAATGTTTTTGCCGCAGTTTTTTCTTCTTACCAGTTTTTTCCGGGCCAGGGCATCGATGAACCGTGTAATGGTGGAAGGGCTCAACTGTAGGAATTCACCCAGTTTCTTGGGATTGATGCCGGGATTGTCATACAGGATCAACATCAGTGACGCATGGGCCGGAGAAAGCTTCAAAGACGCAAACTCGGCTTCCGCCAATTTCAGCAGCTGCCGTGAAATGGCATTGACACTGAAAAACAGGCAGTCTTCAAGAAAATGCCGCCGTGATTCCGATTTTTGTGACTTTTCTTCACGGGCTGTGGTATCATTGATCATGATTCAGAACGATATCATCCGTTTTAAAATTTTTCCGATTTTGCCGCTCGTTTTCAATCCTGTAGTTCTATCAGAAATACCAGTGGAAATAATCGGTGTCAATCCATTTACACCATCGGGCACCAAAGCTATAATATAGATTTTATATTCACTGGCAACAATAAAGAGGCATCTGAAATGAAAGGATTCGCGTTTGCCGGTATCCATGCGGGTATCAAAAAAAACGGACAAAAAGATTTAGGGCTCATTCTGTGTGAGACGCCTGCGACTGCGGCCGCTGTTTTTACAAAAAACAAGGTCAAGGCCGCTCCGGTCATTCTGGGTCAGCAACAGATTGAAAAAGAAATCTGCCGGGCTGTGCTGGTAAACTCTGGCAATGCCAACTGCTTTACCGGAACACAGGGACTTGAAGATGCGCGCCGATGCATCCGGATGGTGGCAGACACTTTCAAAATTCCGGAAGAGCTGATCATGGTCTCTTCCACCGGCGTGATCGGGGCTCCGCTGCCCATGGATAAATTTGAAACCGGGATTCCGCAGCTGAAAGCACAGATTCATACCGGTTTGCTGGATGATTTTGCCACTGCCATTCTCACCACAGACCTTTCCACCAAAACCGTTGAGATGACCGCGGATCTTGAAACAGCCAGGGGCCGGCAGACCATTGCCATGACAGGGGTGGCCAAGGGATCGGGCATGATCCGGCCGGATATGGCCACCATGCTGGCCTATGTGCTCACCGATGCCCATATCGGCGCCGCAGATCTGAAGCACGCATTGACGGCGGCCTGTGACAAATCCTTCAACCGCATCACTGTGGACGGTGACACCTCCACCAATGACACCCTCTTGTGCCTGGCCGGCGGCACCGGCAACGCCCGTATCAACGATGATACTTCCCGGGCCGTGTTTCAGGTTCTGCTGGAACAGGTCTGTCTGGAGCTGGCCACACAAATTGTCAGAGACGGGGAAGGGGCCACCAAACTGGTGCGTATCACGGTAAAAGGGGCTGCAACAAAGCAGGACGCATTTAAAGCGGCCGAAGCCATCGCCCATTCCAACCTGGTCAAGACCGCCATTTACGGAGAAGATCCCAACTGGGGACGGATCACGGCTGCGGCCGGCCGGTCCGGGGCGGCCGTAAATCCAGACCGCATGGACCTGCATTTTGGCACCGTGGGCCTGGTCATTCAGGGAAAATGGCAGGGATCAGACGTGGAAAAACAGGCGGCTGAAGTGATGAAAGCCGCTGATATCCTGATCACCCTGGATCTGAATATAGGGGATCACCAAGATTCTTTTCTATTCTGCGATTTCAGTGAAAACTATGTCAAAATCAATGCCGACTACCGCTCCTGAACCTGAAAACCAACTGATGCGGGTGCAGAAATTTCTGGCCCGGGCCGGGGTTTGCTCCAGAAGGGCTGCAGAAGAGCTGATTGTGAACGGCCGCATCCAGGTCAATGGAGAGCGGATCACCGCACTGGGCACCAAAGTGAATCCCGACACCGATGTCGTCCTCTATGACGGCACCCGGGTCTGCCTGCCCGAAGAAAACGCGTTCATCTATGTTGCCGTGAACAAGCCTGTGGGGGTGGTCACCTCCTGTGCCAGGAACCACGGAGACAAAATTGTTCTGGATCTGGTGCCTGTGCCGGACCGGATTTATCCGGTGGGCCGGCTGGACAAGGATTCCCAGGGGCTGGTACTGCTCACCAATGACGGGGACCTGCACAACCGTCTGTCCCATCCCTCCCACAATCATGAAAAAGAATACCGGGTGACCACGGCACACCCGGTCAAAGGCAGTGATCTGGCTGCCATGGCCGGGGGCATGATCCTTCAGGGGAAAAAAACCCGGGAAGCGAAAGTGACCCGGATATCATCCCACCGCTTTACCATCGTGCTCAAGCAGGGACTGAACCGCCAGATCCGGAAAATGGTGGGCAAAACCGGAAACCGCGTCACTGTGCTCGAACGGGTCCGCATGGGCAATGTGATTCTGGGAAATCTGGCACCCGGGGCCTGGCGGCACCTGACCCCTGAAGAAATTGACGGGCTAACCCAATGACCGGATGCCGACGGCGGACCGGATTTTTTCCAGAAACGGTACAGAAACCGCCCGGGCCTTTTCCGCCCCTTTGGCCAGAATATTTTCGATATCTCCGGGATTTGTGATCAGTTCATCATAGCGCTGACGGGGTTCCGCCAGAATAGCGTCAATATATTCGAACAGCTCCTGCTTCATTGCCCCCCAGGCGATTCCCTGCCGGTACCGCTTTGCCAGGGCGCGGGTTTCCGCTTCCGTGGCAAACGCCTTGTAAATGGAAAACAAAATGCAGGTGTCCGGGTCCTTGGGTTCGTCCGGTCCCAGGGAATTGGTCTGGATTTTCATGATCATCTTTCGCAGCCGCTTTTGCGTATCAAACAGGGGAATGTAGTTGTTGTAGCTTTTGCTCATTTTTCTGCCGTCCAGACCGGCCAGGACTGCGGTGTTGTCATCCACCACCACCTCGGGCAGGACAAACAGATTTTCATACACGTGATTGAACCGGGCCGCGATATCTCTGGTCATTTCCAGATGCTGAACCTGGTCTCTGCCCACCGGCACTTTTGCAGCATTGAACATGAGAATGTCGGCAGCCATGAGAATCGGATAGGAAAACAGCCCCATGGTGATGCCCTGGTCCGGATCTTTGGTGCCGGCAACTTCATTTTCCTGAACCCCGGCCTTATAGGCGTGAGCCCGGTTCATCAGTCCCTTGGAAGTCAGGCAGGTCAAAATCCAGGTCAGTTCCGGTATTTCAGGAATATCCGACTGCCGGTAGAACACGCAGTTGTCATGATCCAGCCCGAGGGCGATCCAGGCAGCGGCGATCTCCAGAGTAGACTGGCACCGCTTTTCAGGGTCATGGTTCTTGATCAACGAGTGGTAATCCGCCAGAAAATAATAAGAGGTCAGGTTCGAATCCCTGCTGGTGGCCACGGCCGGTCGGATCGCTCCAACAAAATTGCCCAGATGCGGGGTGCCGCTGGTGGTGATACCGGTCAGAAAATCTGCATTTTTCATTCAACTGTCTTTCATTATAAAAATTTATCAAAAAAAATGAAATTCAACCATAAAGTGCGGCTTTTATCAATATTAAATCAATCCGTTTTTCCGGGCAAATGCTTTGGCAAACGCCAGCTCCTTTTCCCGGGTGTCCAGATTTCCTTCCAGTCGGGCATTGAGCACTTCGTTTAAAATTTTTGTAAAGGCCGGTCCGGGTTTGACCCCGATTTTAATCAGGTCTCTGCCCTGGATTCGGGGCATCACATGCCGGTAATCCGTATAAAAATTGGAGATGTCTTTGCGCACTGCCTCATGTTTGGTCAACGCCATCATGTAGAGAATAAACACCGTGTTGAAATTGATCAATGCCCAGTAAAGCTTTTGCCGGGAAAGCGGGTGGTTGGATTCGATGAAGCTGAGCCGGTTTTCCGCCTTGTAGCGTGTTTCCAGCAGCAGCTGCCGTTCACCAGACGGGATCATGAGCCGGTCACAGACCTGTTCACTGACCTTGAACGTGCACCGGTTGAGCAGCACCATGAAATAGACAGCCCATCTGGGATATCTTTCTTCCACATACAACAGATCATGCCAGACCAGGGTTTTGTTGACGGACTCGAGCATCTGGTAGGTCGCCGGCGTAATTTCCAGCCCGGGATGGATCACTTTTTCCAGTCCAAAGTCCGTCATGCTGTGAATAGCGGGAATCGGGTTTTCCTCACTGAGAATCTGCTTGAGTTCCGACAATACCCGCAGCCCGCTCAGATGTTTGAAGCAGTCCACTTTGATGGCATTCCGGATGAGGTTGGCGGTGACCTTACCGATCTCGAATCCGAACCGGTTGGCAAACTTGATGGCCCGGAAAATACGGGTGGGATCCTCCACAAAACTCAGGCTGTGAATGGTACGGATGGTTTTGTCCTTTAAATCCCGGTTGGCACCGAAATAATCGATCATGGTGCCGAATGTTTCGGTGTTCAGACTCAATGCCAGGGTGTTGATGGTGAAATCTCTGCGGGCCAGGTCCCGTTTGATGGAACTTTTCTCTACAATGGGCAGGGCTGCAGGAAAATCATAATATTCCAGCCGGGCCGAAGCCACATCCACTTTCAGGTGATCGGAAAAAATGATCACCGCCGTACCGAATTTTTTATGGGTATTCACCCGGCAGTTCAATTTTTCTGCCACATGCCTGGCAAAAGCAATGCCGTCACCTTCCACCACGATATCAATGTCATCCACCTTTCGATGCAGCAGAAGATCCCTGACAAACCCGCCCACCACATAGAGGTTGAGACCCAGCTCGTCACCGGCCGCGCCGATGGATTTGAGCAGATCCATGGTCCGGTCATCCAGGCGCTGTTCCATGATGTTATGAATCTGGCGTTTCCGGGCGTTTGGTTTTTTAAATACCAGCTGATCCGTGCTTTTCACCGCCTTGTCATGCTGAACCAGAAAATTGAGCAGGTCCGTGCGGGTGATGACCCCCTTGATTTCTCCCTGATCGATCACCGGAATAATCCGCTGTTTTTTTTCTATGATCTGATATTCGATCTCAGCCATATTGGCATCTGCAGAGACAAACGTGGCTTCCGAATTCATATATTCTTCCACCGGCCGGTCCCGAAGTTGGTGAAACAGCATTTTCTCCACCACCTGACGGGTGATATATCCTTCATACGCATTGGTTTCAGGATCCACTACCAGCAATGTGTTGATATTATACCGGGTCATGATTTTGCCGGCCTGTTCACACGAGGCCCCCGGGTCAATGGTGATCGCCGGAGATGACATCAGGGACCGGGCCACCTGGATCTTTTGGGTTTCTTTCTTCACCTGGTCAATGAGCAGATGTTCGACCTGGGCCAGGGTATGATTCTCCACTTTGGCGGAAGCGGCATAGGCATGCCCCCCGCCGCCGAACCTGGACAGAATCCGGCCCACATCCACCTCGGGAATCCGGTTTCTGGCGATGACATGCACTTTGTTGCCCATGAGTACCACGGCAAAATACAGTTCCAGATTTTCCATGCGCATCACTTTCTGAACAATGGATGCCAGATCCGTGATATAGCTGGGAGAGGAGATGGTGGAAACATGCACATCCATGCCATTGATCTGATGCCGGGTCATTTCATTGAGCAGATCATTGAGCCAGGAAACCTGTTCCGCCTTGATTTCTCTGACCACCAGACTGACGATGGTGTTGAGACTGGCGCCACAGCCCAGCAGAAAACCGGCCTGAAGAAAATCCGCCGGTGTGGTGGACGCGTAAGTGAACACGCCGGTATCTTCATAAATGCCCAATGCCATGACCGTGGCCTCTTCCGGGGTGACCGGGATATTTTTTTTCTGAAGGATCTCGCACAAAATGGTGGTGGTGGCTCCATAGGATTTGAATATCTCCATGGTCGGGGTCACGTCATCGGGTCCGGGCGGATGATGATCATACACATGAACAGCCACGTCTTTGTTGTTCAGCAGCGCTTTGACACCGGTCAGCCGGTTTTTCTGACGGGTATCCACCAGCACCAGGGTACGGGTTTCTGAAAAATCGATCACCGCCGGGTCCGCCATGTTGAACAGATAGCCCATGGAATGGATAAAAAAGTCCCGCAACGTTTTTTCCTGGGACCCGGGAAAAATGATCCGTGCGTCCGGATACAGCTTCTGGGCCGCGAGCATGGCGGCGATGGCGTCATAATCCGCATTCACATGACTGGTGATGATGGTTCGGGCGGTAATCCCTTTTTTTTTCTTGCCCACGTCACAACTCCTGTTGAGATTGAATGTCGGATGTTATATAGACTATCTGAATTGTTTTTACAAATTTTACGAACCCCAGCTGAAAAACTTCATCTTCCATGGCTGATGAACCTGCACCGAACCTGACGATCACTCCGATTTTAAGGATACGTTATGCCGTCTGTATATCTGTGGAAAGGAAAGAATCCCAGAGGAAGATCCATCAAGGGAAAAATGGATGCGGAAACCCCGGAACAGGTCCACAATATCCTGGTCCGGCGAAAAATCACTCCGGGACGCATCAGAAAAAAACCCAAAGATCTGTTTGAAAACATCTCTTTTTTACAACCCAGGGTCAAAGAGAGCGATGTCATCATCTTTGCCAGACAGTTTTCCACCATGATCGATGCCGGGCTGCCCCTGCTTCAGTGCCTGGAAATCCTTCACGCACAACAGGAAAATCCCACCTTTAAAAACCACCTGAAAAAAATCAAGGAATCAGTGGAATCCGGCGAAACCTTTGCCGATGCCCTCAAAAAATTTCCGTCGGATTTCAATGAATTGTTTGTCAACATGATTGCCGCGGGCGAGGCCGCCGGTATCCTGGATGTCATCTTAGGCCGGCTGGCTGCGTACATGGAAAAAATGGCAAAACTCAAAAAACAGGTCAAGGGCGCCATGACCTATCCCATCGTCACCATCATCGTGGCCATTCTCGTGGTGGGGATCATTCTGGTGTACGTCATTCCCGTGTTCGAGGAGATGTTTGCCAGCATGGGGTCGGCCCTGCCGGGTCCCACACTGATGGTGGTGGCGCTAAGCAACTTTGTGGTGGCCAATATCGGATATATTCTCGGCGCAATGCTCGGGACCGTGTTTCTGGTCCGGCGGTTTCATAAAACAAAAAAAGGACGGATACTGATGGATGACCTGTTACTGCGCCTGCCGGTCATCGGTATCCTGATCCGTAAAGTGGCGGTGGCCAAATTCACCCGTACCACCAGCACCATGATCTCTTCAGGGGTTTCCATTCTGGAAGCTCTGGATATCGTGGGCCGTACCGCTGGAAACAAAATTGTGGAATTTGCCATTCAAGATGTTAAATCCGGGATTGTTGAAGGCCGCTCCATGGCAGATCCGCTGCAGGAAAGCGGGGTGTTCCCTTCCATGGTCTGTTCCATGATCGCGGTGGGGGAATCCACCGGCGCATTGGACACCATGATGGAAAAAATTGCAGATTTTTATGATGACGAGGTGGACCAGGCCGTCAAAAATCTCACGGACATGATCGAGCCATTTATGCTTATTTTTCTGGGTGTCGTGGTAGGGGGGCTGGTGATTGCCATGTATCTTCCCATTTTCACCATGGCAGGCAGCATTGGATAGATTCATGCCGGGAAAAATCTGTTGGCATCCCTGGCAGAAGAACCGTTTTTACCGTCATATTCAAACCGGTAGAGCCAATTGAACATCGAACAAAATCTTGACAAACACCAGACTAAAAGTCTATTTTGTCATGTTTTAGCATTTTAAAACCCAAAAAAACAACGCAACGGAAACAATACACTTATGGACAAGGACACCCGGGTCATCCAGGCCAGAAAAGAAAAAATAACCGCTATCAAGGAAAAAGGGATCCCCCTGTACCCCAATGATTTCAAAATTTCATGCACTGTGGCGCAACTGCGGCACATCATTGACACGGACCCGTCATCACTGGGCGAAGACGGAAAGTCGTTTTGTCTGGCCGGCCGGATGATGGCCGTCAACAAGATGGGAAAATCCTCTTTTGTCCGGTTCAAGGATGGCTTGGACCAGATGCAGGTGTATATTCAGAAAAACAAAGTGGGAGACGACACATACGACCTGTTCAAAAAACTGGATATCGGGGATTTCATCGGTGTCACAGGCCCTTTGTTTCAGACAAAAACCGGTGAGTGGACCATCCTGGCCACGGATTTCAGGCTGCTGTCCAAGGCATTGCGGCCCCTGCCGGAAAAATTTCACGGGATCAGGGATCCGGAAAAACGGTATCGGCAGCGGTACCTGGACCTGATCATGAACGAAGACACCCAAAACATTTTTATCACCCGAAGCAAAATTGTGTCGGCCATGCGCCGGTTTTTCGAAGACCAGGAATTCATGGAAGTGGAAACCCCCATGATGCAGCCACTGCCCGGCGGGGCTGAAGCCACCCCATTCAAGACCTGGCACAACGCGCTGGGCATGGAACTGTATCTGCGGATTGCTCCGGAACTCTATTTAAAGCGCCTGGTGGTGGGGGGATTTGAAAAAGTGTTTGAAATCAACCGCAACTTCAGAAACGAAGGCGTGTCCACCCGGCACAATCCGGAATTTACCATGGTGGAATTCTACCAGGCCTACGCGGATTATCAGGACCTGATGGCACTCACCGAAAAGATGTTTGCCCATATTGTCGAAACGGTCACCGGAAGTCTTGTGATTGAATACCAGGGCCACACCATTGACTTCACATCCGGGTGGCAGCGGATGACCATGATGCAGTCCCTGGACACCATCGGGGGCATCGCCCCTGACATGCTCAAAGATACCCAGGCCCTGCTGGCCTTTGCAAAAGACCGCCAGATCCAGATCACCAAAACTGAGAGCCACGGCAAAATTCTGACCAAACTGTTCGACATACTGGTGGAACCCAAGCTGATCCAGCCCACGTTCATCACCGGATATCCGGTGGAAGTCTCTCCATTGTCCCGTAAAAGCGAAACCGATCCGGATCTGACGGACCGGTTCGAACTGTTTATCGCCGGCCGGGAGATCGCCAACGGGTTTTCTGAAATCAATGATCCGGAAGATCAGTACAACCGGTTTCTCATGCAGGTGAGCCAGCGGGATGAAGGAAACGAAGAAGCCCACATCATGGATGCCGATTATGTGGAAGCCCTGGAATACGGCATGCCGCCGACTGCCGGAGAGGGTATCGGCATCGACCGGCTGGTGATGCTGCTCACCAATGCGGCCTCCATCCGGGAGGTGATCCTGTTCCCCCATATGAAGCACAGCAACTGATTTTCCATGTCTGTGGAACTGTTCATAGCCCGCCGCTATCTCAAGGCCAAACGGAAAGAAGGCTTCATCTCTTTGATCACCTTTCTGTCCGTGGCCGGGGTCATGGTGGGGGTGATGGCCCTGGTGGTGGTGATTGCCGTCATGAACGGGGCGGAGACTGAATTCAGGCGGCGGATATTAGGGCTGGAACCCCATATTCTGGTCATGAATTACAACGGTGCATTCGAGAACTACGATGCCGTGCTTCAGGAAATCCCCAACCATCCCCGTATCAGGGATGCGTCCCCCATCCTGTTCGCCCAGGCCATTCTCCGGACCCGCCATGCCATGTCAGGGGCTATGGTGCGCGGCATTGTCCCGGACAACAGTGCATCCCTGATTCAGGGATTTGATACACCCGCTTTGAAAGATGCCCTTTCGGTTCAAAAAAACACCGGCAACCTGCCGGGCATTATTCTGGGAAAAGAACTGGCAAGGTCCGTGGGGGCCGTGAGCGGAGACACCATTATTCTCATGTCCACCCGGTCCGTGATCTCGCCCATGGGACAGATTCCTGCCATGAAACAGTTCGTGGTTCAGGGAACTTTTTCCTCGGGCATGTCCGAGTACGACGGCATGCTGGCGTATGTCCATCTGGATCAGGCCCAGTCTTTGACAGGGGACCGGGATAAAATATCCGCCATCGGTATCTGGGTGGATGACGTTTTCAAAGTCAAGGAGATTCGAAAAAATGCACTGGGAAATCTGGAACAACACCCGTTCTATGTCCGTGACTGGATGGAAATCAACCAGAGCCTTTTTTCCGCGCTGAAACTGGAAAAAACCGCCATGTTCATCATACTGACGCTGATCATACTGGTGGCGGCATTCAACATTGCATCGGCGTTGATCATGCTGGTCATGGAAAAAACAAAAGACATTGCCGTACTCAAAGCCATGGGCGCCTCCAATCGGATGATTCGTAAAATATTCATTATCAAGGGCCTGGTCATCGGCATGATCGGCACCCTGCTGGGAACCCTGTCCGGCATCGGCATCTGTGTACTGCTCAAGCGCTATGATTTTATCCGGCTGCCCCAGGCCTATCCGTTTTCCACACTGCCGGTTCAGCTGGATCCCCTGGATGTGCTGGTCATCTCCGTGAGCGCGGTGATCATCTGCTTTATTTCCACGTTGTATCCGTCCTGGAAGGCGTCGAACATGGACCCGCTGGAGGCCATTCGCTATGGATGACACCGGTTCGGTTCTCATGCATCTGACCCAGATCACCAAAACCTTTGGTGCGCCTCCGGAGGTGATAAACATTCTGGACACATCGGATTTTACGATCACCCGGGGGATGACGCTGGCCGTGGTCGGGCCGTCCGGCATCGGCAAATCCACGCTCCTCAATATTATCGGAACCCTGGATCGGCCGGATAAAGGAAAGGTGCTGTTTCAGGACCAAAACCTGCTTTCCTTGAGGCAGGATCAGCTGGCCGTGTTTCGAAACGAACGGGTCGGGTTTGTGTTTCAATTTCATTACCTGCTCCAGGGATTTTCCGCCATGGAAAATGTAATGATTCCCGGACTCATTGCCCGGAAATCAAAAAAAATGGTTGAAAACCTGGCCGAAAATATGCTTGAAAGGGTAGGGTTGGCAGAGCGATGTCATCATCGCGTGGAAGACCTGTCCGGTGGAGAACAGCAGCGGGTAGCCATTGCCAGGGCGCTGGTGATGAACCCGGACATGCTTCTGGCGGATGAACCCACCGGCAATCTGGATGAAAAAAATGCGGACAGCATCCATTCCCTGATCACGGAATTGAACAAAGAGCTGGGCATGACCGTGATCGTGGTGACCCATAACATGAAACTGGCGCATATGATGGAAAAAATGGTAACGATCCAAAAAGGAAAAATCTTACCGGCATATGAAAGGGACTGATATGAAAAAATGGTTGATCATTGCAGCGTTGGTATGGATGATATTATGCGGCCTGACCCTGAAGCTGTATGCGGAACAAACGGTCAGTGTGGCTGTGTTTCCTTTTTCCGTCCAGGCGTCACAGCCCCATGAATCCATCGGCTTTGATCTGGCCCGCATGCTTGGGAACCGTCTGGAACAAGAAGACACCCGGGTCGTTTATGGTACGGATTTTATCGATACTCAAGCCTGGGATGCCGCCAGGTTCCGGCAGGAAGGCATTCGCCTGGGCGTGGACCACATTATCACCGGAAACA
>JAABTO010000262.1 GCA_011389835.1 Desulfotignum sp.
CGGCCAGATTCAATCCAACCGTATCAAAATTGCCGTGGTGGGGGTGATCAAATCCGGCAAAAGCACCCTGATCAACGCCATGACCGGAAAAGAGGTGGTCAAGCGCGGGGCCGGGGTGGTCACGGCGATTACCACCCGGATCCGGAAAGGCAGAAAAAACCGGGCCGTTCTGTTTCTCAAATCCTGGGATGACATCAATCATGCCCTGAAACATGCTTTGGAAATGTTTCCCCGGGATGAAAACGATCCCCTGGAAATAGATCCGGAAACATTTGACCTGCGACGGAAAAACGACCGGGATTTTTTGAACGGTGTATATGACAGACTGGTCCGGGAGTTTCCGGTCACCGACCAGGGTATCCGTCCGGAAACCCTGGTGATCCGAAACGCGCTGCAGGGATATGATACATGCAGGGACCTGGTGGGCGCGGACCGGGAACGACTTGTGTTTGAAGGCCGGCAGTTCGAGGATCACAAACAGTTCACGGGCGATGCGGCCAACGCCTTTTATGTGGCGGATGCCCGCCTTGAACTGTTCGGCAAAACCCTGGATCCCCGGGTTGAACTGGCGGACTGTCAGGGAGTGGATTCCACGGATCCGGGTCAGCTGAACCGGATTGTGGCCTATCTCCAGCAGGCCAATCTCATCATTTACTGCATCAGCTCCAGAACCGGCCTGCGCCGATCCGACATCCGGTTTCTCAAGATTATACAGGGAATGGGGCTGCTTGAAAACATCGTGTTTGTGAACAATTGTGACCTGTCCGAACATGACACCCTGGCCGATCTGAAAGCCGTTGAACACAAAACGGTCCAGGAACTGAAATTTCTGGTCCCTTTACCGCACCTGTTTTCGTTTTCCGCGCTCATGCGCCTGTTTGAAGCCATGGAAAAAAAGCTGAGCCGCCGGAACCGGAACCGCCTGGCCCTCTGGCAGGAAGATTCGGCCATGGCATCCTGGTGCAGTGAGAATGCCGATCGGTTTGACGCGCACCTGTCCGGCCTGCTGGACCGCCGGTATCTCCGGCTGCTGGTGTCCAACCATCTGGAGCGCCTGTCTCATATGAGCCAGACCCTGGAAAACAAGGCAGGCCTGTTTCTGGATGTGCTGGATTCGGACAGGGATGACCGGGAAAATATCCGGAACATCATTGCCCGGTTACAGGACAATGCCCGGCGGCTGGAATCCATTGTGGAAAACGCCATCCCCGGAGCCGTGGCCGGTTTGACCCGGGAAATTGAAGCCCACCTGGATGAGGCGTTTGCCAAAGATACCATTCAGATCCGGCAAAAAATCCACGATTTTGTTCAGCAGGTCCGGCTGGAGAACAGTTTCTGTCAGGACCGGTTTCAGGAGACAGGGGTTAAAAAAGCCCTGTATCTGATGTTTCAGGATTTCAGAAGGGACCTGGACCTGTTTGTCATTACCGATATTATGCCGGAAATAAACACCCTGGCCACCGGGCTGGAAAACCGGATACAGAGTTATTTTCAATCGCTTCTGGATACTTACCGGATCGATCTTTCCAGAATATTTTCGGTGCCGGACCTGCCGGAGGAAATAAGCCTCCAGGCCCGCCTGGCCGCCGGACAAAATGGATTCGAAGCGGGTGTGGATGTTCAGGCCGTCAAGAAGATTCTGGGGCTCACACTGCCGGGCATGACACTGTTGCCCCGGTATTCAGGCCGGATCCAGACCCATGCACTGGCCGGCATGGGCGTCACGTTCATCACCCGGTTCTTCCGGTCCCTGTTTGACAGACATCCATCTGTGTCACTTTCTTTTGGGTTTGACGCCGCAGCCCGAAAAATAAAAAAGCAGACCCTTCAGGGGATGCCATCTCAGATCGACCAGTTTCACGCCCGATTGAAACATCAGTATTTCACCCCGTTGATCCAGGCCATGACCCGGGACGTCATGGACAAGATTCATGACCGGTTCGATATGTATGAGACTCTGGATACGGGCATGGCCGGGTCCGGTGCGTTCGATGAAACAAAAAAGCAGCAGCACCGGGAAGAAATCACCGGCATTGTGACACGGCTTCAACAGATCCGTCAAAATATTGTTCAGTTAAAGGAAGCGGATGTCCATCAATACCCGGTCTGACAGCTGGGCCGGGGAAAAGGGAATCCGGCGGAACAATTTTTTTTCAAGCGTCCGGGTCATCTTCCACATCACGGCGATCTGATCCTTTAGATGATACGATCCTGCGTATCTGTCCTGAATATATTCCAGACGCCGGGCAAGGGATACGACCGTGTCGTGGAGCACCCGTTTGTCCGCATAATTGACGATTTCCTGTTCCGTGACCGGGGTGTCTTCGCTGCAGCAGTCCAGGATCACATGCTGCCGGACGATGTCTCCCACTTCCGGATACCCCAGGGTCCGGAGCAGTTCGCCCCCGGTGTCTGAATGGCGCTCACCGGTTTCAAAACTGCGGGTTTTGGTAATATCATGGAGCAGGGCCGCGGCAGTGGCCAGTTCCACATTCAATGACGGGGTGGTGGGTTTTATCTGCCGGCACAGGCACAAGGTGACATTGCCGACCATGATGGAATGATCGACGATATGGTCCATCATGCCCACGTTCCGGATGATCTGAAAGCACTTTTTGCGGGTGGGTATTTCCATAAAATTCTATTGCAGTTATACGCGGTATTGATATGATAGAAAAGGTTTTTTTACAACACAGGTGTTTGGCATGATAGAAAAAATCATATCCGGCGGCCAGACCGGTGCGGATCAGGCGGCACTGGATGTGGCGCGCAAATATAACATCCCCTATGGCGGATGGATTCCCAGAGGCAGAAGAACCGAATCCGGGCCGCTGCCTTCCCGGTACCATCTGTCAGTCATGCCCACATCCGATTACCGGGACCGCACCCTTCAGAATATCCTGGATTCCCGGGGAACGGTCATTTTGTACCGCAACCGCCTTACGGGCGGATCCAGGCTCACCCGGGAACTGGCAAAAACCGAAGACAAACCCTTCATGGCCGTCAATCTGGCGACCCGTGATCTGTTTGAGACCGCAATGACGCTCCAGTCTTTTGTGGACGCGTACCGGATCGATGTGCTGAATGTCGCAGGCCCCCGGGCCAGTCACGACCCGGACATCTATATGGATGTCAAAATGGTTCTCGAGGTTCTGGTATACCTGTTGTATCTGGCAAGAGAGACCCCCTGGCCCCATGATCTGTCTTTTGATGATACCCCGGTTTTTCCGGACTCTGTGGATGCGGCCGCGGACCTGGTGATGGCGGGCCTTTCGTTGAAAACCAGAGCCGCCATTGCCCGACTGGACCCGTCAGATATTCAGACCCTGTATTTTTCCTGGGTGGACGACTTGCGGTTCCGACTGGGCCTGGATACCGGTAACACGGCCCTGGTGGAAGTCTGCCGGCAAGATGCGGACGTGGCGTACTTTACGGTTGAAGATGCGGTCATGGTTGTTATCAAAGCGGTGAAATCCGCCTGTGAACAGGCCTGCCGCCTGCGGATCATCAAATGATACCGATCCGGGACAACCAGATTTCCGACTGCGTGCCCGTGGTCACCTATGGATTGATGACCGCCAATATTCTGGCGTGGCTGTTTCAGCTGCAGATGGGGCCGGGGAGCGAAACCTTTTATTATATTTACGGGCTGGTGCCGGCCAAATACTCGATTCCGGAGATGTCCCGGCATTTTTCCGTGTTCAACCATGTGTTTTCGCTGTTTTCCTATATGTTTCTCCACGGTGGATTCTGGCATCTGCTGGGAAACATGTGGTCGTTGTATATTTTCGGAGATAATGTGGAAGCCCATTTCGGTTCTGTGCGGTTTCTGGGGTTTTATGTGCTGTGCGGCCTGATTTCCGGGGCGTTTCATTTTGGGCTCAATCCGTTTTCCATGGTTCCCACCATCGGTGCCAGCGGCGCTATTGCCGGTATCATGGGCGCCTATTTTCTCTTGTATCCCAAAGCCAGAATTCTCACCCTGGTGCCCATCATCATCATCCCCTGGTTCATCGAGATACCCGCGTTCATTTTTCTGGGAATCTGGTTTTTCCTTCAGTTTCTGAACGCTGCCGGGGAAGGGGCCGGGGCCGGGATTGCCTGGTGGGCGCATATCGGGGGGTTCATCACCGGTCTGGTGCTGGTGAAGCTCAACCGCCGGGTGCCTGCGACCGGGACCCGGGAAAAGATCCGTCACTATACCAGAAAGCAGCACACCCCGAAACTGCAGACCATTGTAGCGACCCCGACAGACAATGACCGGGATCTTTACGGCACCATTGAGATTTCGTCCCTGGAGGCATTGACCGGAACCCGGAAATTGATTACCATTCCTTGGGGGTTTTCAAAACC
>JAABTO010000263.1 GCA_011389835.1 Desulfotignum sp.
TCCGTTATTCAAGAATATCCCCGCGCATGAGAAATTTGCTGGTGGCCACGGTGCCGATAAATCCCATGACCGCAATGATCAGGGCCGCCTCAAAATAGACGGCGGAACGGAAATACACGCCCGTCAGGATAAACATGGCAATGGCATCGATGTACATGGTGTCCAGGGCCAGTATCCGGTCCAGAAGCGTGGGGCCTTTGAGCAGGCGGTACAGGTTCAGCAGCTGGGCCGCCGTCAGCATGGCAAAGGCGACGGGGATGGCGATGTTCAGCATGAGAAGATCTCCTTTAAAGGGGCTTCGTAACGGGTTTTAATGGTGTGGACGGCGGTCTTTTCATCGGCTACGTCCAGTCCGTGTACAATCAGGATCTGCCGGTCTTTACTCACTTCTGCGGACACGGTGCCCGGTGTCAGCGAAATTACGCTGGCCAGGATGGTGATCACCATGGGGTCCTGTGTGTCCAGAGGGATTTTAAGGAACCGGGGCCGGAGCCGGGAGATGTCCGGCTGAAGAAACAGGCGCACCACCGTGATATTGGCGACAATCACATCGGTTATAAAGGTGATGCAGAAAAACCGGAACAGCAGAAACGGTCGAGCAATCTTCGGCCGTTCCGGCCAGAACCGGTTGGTGAACCAGGGAATGGCGATGCCCAGCAAGGATCCCAGCAGCAGATGACCAAAGGTGACGGTATTCACCAGAAACAGCCAGATAATGACCAGCACCAGTGTCATCAAAGGATGGGGCAGCCACCGGTTTCCAGGGATAGGGGATTTTCTGTATGCAGGCATTATTCACCTCCGGAAGAAAGCAGCAAAGGAAATGACCGGTCCGGTCCCAGGACCGCTTCGATATAGTGAACCGGGTTGATGACATGATCGGCGGCGGCAAAGGCAAACTCAGTGATCACCCCGCCGAAAATAACCAGCAGCGGGCTGATCCCCAGCAGTAACACAGCCGGGAACAGATCTGCCGGCGTATAGACAGGAACAGGGGCAGTTTCCCGGCCGGTCCCCGGGTCATCCGCCGGCAGCAGTTTCCAGAAAATGACGCTGCCGGCCCGTCCCAGGGCGATCAGGGTCAAAAGGCCACCGCCCAGCACCAGGCCCCAGATCCATGGGGCTCCGGCACTGTCTGTGACCGTCATGAGCATCATTACTTTGGCAAAAAATCCGCTCAGAGGCGGCAGGCCGCCAATGGCCACGGCAGCCGTCAGAAACAGCAGTCCCAGCAGGGTGGGCTGTCCCACCGGCCGGTCCGGGACCAGACCGGTGACGGTATGGGGCCGCTGACGTCCGATCAGATCCGCCACCAGAAACATGGCCGCGGTCATGAACGTGGTATGGGGCAGATACACGATGGCGGCGGCAACGGCCTCTCTTTGAAAGGTGCCGATGACAGCCAGGAGGGTGCCCACGGACATGATGACCAGATAAGCAGTGATCCGCCGCAGGTCCCGGCTGCCTGCCACACCGGCGGCGCCTGCCGCCAGGGTGATCAGGGCAGCGGGCAGCAGCCAGGCGGTCAGCAGGCCGGCCCCAACCCCGGCATATTCACTGAAAATCAGGCAGTATACCCGCAGAATCACATACACCCCCACCTTGGTCATGACGGCAAACAGGGCCGCCACCGGGGCGCTGGTAAACCCGTAGGCATCCGGCAGCCAGAAGCACAGCGGCAGCAGGGCCGCTTTCAAGGCAAACACGGCAAACAGAATCAGGCCGGCCGCCTGGAGCAGGGCCGCGTTTTCAGCGGGGGCCTGGGACATGCGCACTGCCAGGTCCGCCATGTTCAGGGTTCCCAGAAGGGCGTAAAGGATCCCCACCCCCACCAGAAAAATGCTGGAGCCCACCAGGTTGAGCATGACATAATGCATGCCGGCCCGGGTCCGGAGGCCTCCGCCGCCGTGCAGCACCAGACCGTAGGAGGACAGCAGCATGATTTCGAAAAAAACGAACAGGTTGAAGATGTCACCGGTGAGAAAGGCCCCGTTGATTCCCAGCAACTGGAATTGAAACAGGGCGTGGAAATTCTTTCCCTGCCGGTCGGTTCCCCGGGCCGCATACGCCAGACATAACAGGGACAGCAGGGCGGTAATACACAGCATCATGGCGCTGAGACGGTCCAGGACCATCACGATACCAAAGGGGGTGGGCCAGTCCCCCAGCACATAGGTCTGAATGGGGCCATCCGCACTTTGAAAAAGCAGGATAATTGTGATGACCAGGATCGCCAGGCAGCTGGAAAGGCCCAGGATGCGGCGCCGGGCAATGGGCTGGTTGGTGTTCAGAATAATTATGGTCCCCATCAGCAGGGGCAGCAGCAGGGGGCCGACAATCAGATGATTGATCATGAGGGGGGCTTCTCCTTGTGTCCGTCCACATGATCGGTGTCCAGTTCACCCAGGGCCCGCAAAGACAGCACCACCACAAACGCGATCATGGCAAACCCGATGACAATGGCGGTCAACACCAGGGCCTGGGGAAGGGGGTCGGCGTACCGGGTCTGACTGCTGGAAATAATGTCCGGCAGGTTGGTGTGCAGGCGGCCCGTGAGAAAAAGAAACAGGTTGACGGCATACCCCATCAGGGTCAGGCCCAGAATCACGGGAAAGGTGCGTGCCCGCAGCACCAGATAGACCCCGCAGGCGATCATGACCCCGAAACATGTGGATACCAGCCATTCCATCAATGGGCCTCCTTTTGAGTGGGTGTGTCTTCCAGGGTGTCTTTTTCGAGAGTTTCATCCAGAAGGGCAGAGGTGGAAACGGTCCGGGCATCTTCGGAATTGATGGACCCCAGTTTGACCAGCATCAGCATCACCGATCCCACCACCACCAGAAACACGCCCATATCAAAGGCCATGGCGCTGGCAAGTTCAAATTTCCCGATCAGCGGCAGCTTGAAGTATTCATAGGTGCTGGTCAGAAACGGGTAATTAAGGGCCCAGCTGGTCAGGCCGGTGCCCAGGGCCAGTATCAGTCCCAGGGCCATGATCACGTGGTTGTCAAAATGAAACCGGGGCCGGGTCCAGACAATGCCGCTGGCAATATACTGGAGGGTCAGGACCGTGGCGGTGATCAGCCCGGCGATGAATCCGCCGCCGGGATCGTTGTGGCCCCGCAGAAAAATATAGGCGGAAAACAGCAAAGCCAGCGGCAGCAGGGGCCGGGTGATATAAACCAGAATCATGGGAAACCGGTCCCGGGTCCAGGGACGTCCCATGTCATCGGTCACTGGGGCGTGGCGTTCAAATCCATGCAGGAGCGCGTAAACGATCAAACCGGCGATGGCCAGTACCGTGATCTCCCCCATGGTGTCAAATCCCCTGAAATCCACCAGAATCACGTTCACCACATTGGTTCCGCCACCGCCGGGAACACTGTGGGCAAGGAAGAAATCAGAGATGGTATCATAGGGACGGGTAAGAATGGCCATGGCCAGGGCGGCGGCACCGCCGCCGGCCAGCACCGCCAGGAACCCGTCACGTCTTTGCCTGGCTTTTGAAGATTCCATAGGCGTGGTGGTGGGAAGCAGGTGCAGGGCCATCATCAGCAGGATAATAGTCACCACCTCCACCGAGATCTGGGTCAGCGCCAGGTCTGGTGCGGAAAACCGGGTGAACGCCAGGGCCACCACCAGGCCCACCGTGCTCAGCATGATGATGGACAGAATCCGGTTCCGGTGGGTCTTGACCGTTGCGACGGCCCCGATGATCAGAATCAGCCCCATGACCAGGGTAACCGGGTCCAGGGGGGTTGCGGCAACCGGCCCCAGAAGCGGGGTTTTGGAAACCATAAACGGGATGGCCCCCATGACCAGGGTGGCAGTGATGAGTACAAACAGGTAACGCTGCAATGAACCGTTTTCCAGAAACCGGATGGTTTGGTTGCCAGCCAGAACAGTCCTGGAAACAAGGGATTCAAACAGGGTTTTGCCGTCCAGGTATCGGGAACACCACACATGGGCGTCAAACAGTCTGAGCCGTTGCCGGTAAAACACCGCTCCCCCTGCCAGGGCGACCATGCTCAAGACCAGGGCCATGTTGAAGCCATGCCAGACCGCCAGGTGAAAGGCCGGCATGTCCGGACCCAGGATGGCCCCGGCCGCGGCATGGACCAGGGGACCGGCAAAAAAGGCGGGAAAAATCCCCACCAGGACACACACGGCCATGAGAAATGCCGGTGACAGCGTCATGCCCACGGGTGGTTCATGGGGGGACCGCGGCAGGTCCTCTGCCGGCTTTCCCCAGAACACGCCGACCAGCATGCGGATGGAATAGGCCACCGCAAACACGGCGGCCAGGACCGCACCGGCAGGCAGAATCCAGGACCAGGCCCCTGTCAGACCGG
>JAABTO010000052.1 GCA_011389835.1 Desulfotignum sp.
GTGGTCTTGTCACCGGCCGGGGCCAGGATTTTGGGGGTATGGGAACGCATGCGGTCCTTTGGAAATAAAAAAATTTATTAATTGGACAGTATTGCAATTTTTATGGATTTTGTCAAAATACCGGCATGAAAATCAATCATGCTCCGTTTCTTGAAAAAGGGGATCAGGTGGGTGTTGCGGCACCAAGTGCGCGGTTTGACAAAACCCGGCTACTGAAAGGTATCGATTGCCTGAAAACCATGGGGTTCGGTGTGAAGGTGCCGGCGCAAATTTTTGATCAGAAACGGTACCTGGCCGGCGAAGATGCCTGTCGGGCCCAGGTG
The DNA here is from genome assembly GCA_011389835.1 of Desulfotignum sp. Taxonomy (GTDB): domain Bacteria; phylum Desulfobacterota; class Desulfobacteria; order Desulfobacterales; family Desulfobacteraceae; genus Desulfotignum. The sequence continues at coordinate 324 of JAABTO010000052.1, forward strand.
ATCAATGATCTTGTGGCCGATCCCGATATCAAGGGGATTGTCTGCGCCAGGGGCGGATTCGGGGTGATGAGAATGCTCTCATATCTGGACTGGAATCTGATCCAAACCCGCCCCAAGCTGTTTGTCGGGTTTTCCGATGCCACGGCGTTGCTGACCGCCGTGATGCAGCAGGCAAACATCGGCGTGGTCCACGGTCCCAATCTGGTCTCCCTGGCTGATGCGGATTTCCGCACACGCACCGCTTTTTTCAACGCGGTGACCGGCCGGATGTCCTTATTGTCCATATCCCGGGGCCTGTGTGTGGTACCGGGGCGGGCTGAAGGTATCCTGGTGGGCGGGAATCTGGCCACGTTGACCCATCTGCTGGGAACAGAATTTGCCCCTGATTTTTCTCAGGCAGTGGTGTTCCTGGAAGATATTGGAGAACCGGCATATAAAATTGACCGCATGCTGACACAGATGAAGCTGGCCGGCTGTTTTATCCATATTCAGGGGGTGATTACCGGTTCATTTGAACACTGCGATCATCCCGAATACCTGCCCGAGATCGTTGCCGATATCTTCGGGGAATACCGGATCCCGGTATGGACGGGCTTAGATGCAGGGCATGGTCCTGTCAATCTGTCCCTGCCCATGGGATGCGGGGTTCAGCTGGATACATACGCCATGACATTGAAATGGCAGAAAGCAAACAGGTGATCATGGCGTCGGATCCGGTAACCCGTCTGATGGAACAGGGGATCAAAGACCAGGTGTTTCCGGGAGCTGTGCTGCTGTGTGCCAGAGGGCAGGATGTTTTATATCATCAGGCGTACGGTGTGGCGGATCTGCAGACTCAGCGCCCGGTGACAACCACCGACCTGTTTGATCTGGCATCGCTCACCAAACCGCTGGCCACGGCCATGGCCATGATGGTGCTGGTGCAGGAACAACAACTGGATCCGGATGTCTGCCTGAAAGACCTGCTGCCGGTCACCGCCGGAACCCCCAAAGCAGGGATCACCCTGGACATGCTGCTGCGACACACCTCCGGTCTGCCGGCGCACCGGGAATACTTCAGACAGGCAGTGGATCAGCCGGACCCGTTGCAGGCCATGGATCGTCTGGTCTTATCGGAACCGCTGACAGCATTGCCGGGGGTGAATCAGGTCTACAGCGACCTGGGGTATATGCTGCTTGACAGGGTGATCCGGGAAGTCACACAGACCCGGCTGGACCGGTTTGTCCAAAAGCATGTGTATCAGCCCCTGGGAATCGAAGATCTGTTTTTTATTGATCTGGCCGCGCCACCAGTGCCGGAAGTGAAATTGCGGATGATCTCCACGCGTAACTGCCCCTGGCGCGGACGGGTGCTCAAGGGAGAGGTGGAAGATGAAAATGCCTGGGTTTCAGGGGGTATTCAGGGGCATGCCGGACTTTTCGGGACTGGCTCGGCAATTTACCGTCTTTGTCTGGAGATTCTGCAAGCCATGGAACAGGAGTCTCCCCGGGTGCTGAATCCAAAAGTGACTGCCGGATTCTTCCGAAAACATCCGGACCATACCCTGGCGGCGGGGTTTGATACCCCGTCCCGGACCGGGTCAGCTGCAGGGCGGTATTTTTCTTCCCGGACGGTAGGGCATCTGGGATTTACCGGAACCTCTTTCTGGGTCGATCCGGATGACGGAAGAATTGTGATTCTTCTGACCAACCGGGTTCATCCCTCCCGTGCCAACCAGAAGATCAGTAAATTCAGGCCTGAGATCCATGATTGTATTGCCCGGTGTCTTTAAACCGATTCCAATTGAAATATTAATGTCAAGATAACCGACTTTGTTCTTGTAAAAAACGGTTAATTTTGTTAGCAACTGGTGTTCAGATGATGATCGATCCCTGTACCCATTTGAAAAAAAATTTAAGAACACAAACGAGGTAAAATGAACTTTATTACGGATTCGTTGCTTGGCGCCTTTTCAAATGATCTGGCCATTGATTTGGGAACGGCCAATACCCTGGTGTATGTCAAAGGAAAAGGAATTGTATTGAGTGAGCCTTCAGTGGTGGCGGTAAGAACGGATGCCCGAGCCAGGAACAAGGTGCTGGCGGTGGGGATGGAGGCCAAACGGATGCTGGGCCGGACCCCCGGCAACATTGTGGCTATCCGGCCCATGCGGGACGGGGTGATTGCTGATTTTGAAGTGACCGAAGCCATGCTCAAGCATTTTATTCGAAAGGTTCACAACAATCGGAAAGCCATGGTCCGGCCCCGGATCATCATTGCCGTGCCGTCGGGTATCACCCAGGTGGAAAAACGGGCGGTCCGGGAATCGGCTGAATCCGCAGGTGCCAGGGAGGTGTTTCTGATCGAAGAACCCATGGCTGCGGCCATCGGGGCCGGTCTTCCCATCACAGAGCCCACCTGTAATATGGTGGTGGATATCGGCGGCGGCACCACCGAGGTGGCGGTCATCTCTCTGGCCGGCATTGTCTATACCCGGTCTTTACGGGTGGCCGGGGATAAGATGGATGCCTCCATCAGCCAGCATATCAAACGAAAATACAACCTGCTTATTGGTGAACGTACGGCGGAAATTATCAAAACCACCATCGGCAATGCCTATCCGGATCCGGAAAATATCGAAACCATCGAGGTCAAAGGCCGGGATCTGGTGTCCGGAATTCCCAAAATCCTGGCCATTGATTCGGAAGAGGTACGCATGGCCATTTCCGAACAGATCGAAGCCATCGTGGAAACCGTGCGGATCGCCCTGGAGCAGACGCCACCGGAACTGGCCGCCGATATTGTGGATTCGGGGATTGTGTTGACCGGCGGCGGCGCGTTATTGAAAAATCTGGATAAACTGCTCAGGGAAAAAAGCGGTCTGCCCATTGTGGTGGCGGAAGATCCTTTGACGACCGTGGCCCTGGGATGCGGAAAAGCACTCGACAGTATCGATATTCTTACTGAAGTGATGATCGACTGAGGGCATGTTTTCCCGTAAAATGTTAATCGCCGTCGGGGTGGGATTGTTTGTTGCGATCAACCTGATTGTGATTAGTATGACCAGCCGTCAGAATCTTCAGGTGCAGGGGCCGGAAAAAATACTGATCACCTTGACGGCACCTTTTCAGATGGCGCTGCAGCGGTCTGTGTATTTTGTGTCAACGGTCTGGAAAAATTATTTTGCCTGTGTATCCAAAGCGCAGGAGAGTATCATTTTAGAAAATCAACTGGCCCAGGTTCGGCAGATTGAAAATCAGAACCGGGAACTGATCATGGAAAACGCCAGATTGAAGAAATTTGTGGCGTTCACCTCCCCTGCATCCGGATCCTATGTGGCGGCCCGGGTTATTGCCAGGGATCCTTCCCCCTGGTTTAAAACCCTGATGATCGACAAAGGGGAAAGACACGGCCTGACAAAAAATGCCCCGATACTGGTTCCGGAAGGGATTGTCGGACAGATTACACGAGTGTCTCCCAATTTTTCCAGAGTGCTGCTCATCACGGATCGCAATTCCGCTGTGGATGCCCTGGTTCAAAACACCCGGTCAAGGGGAATCGTCAAAGGGGGGGATGACAACCGGTGCGTATTTGTGTATGCGCTGCGCAAAGAAGAGATTCAGGCCGGTGAGGTCATCGTGACTTCAGGGCTGGATCAGGTCTTTCCCAAGGGATTGAAAATCGGCACGGTTCTGGATGTTGAAAAAGATCATTCCCGACTGTTCCAGGACATTGTTATTCAGACCAGTGTGGATTTTGATAAATTGGAAGAGGTGTTGGTGTACAAGCAATGAAATGGCTTTTTGCTGGATTCGTCTGCCTTTTTCTTGTTGTTTTCCAAACCGTGCTGCTGCCCTTTTTTCCCGGCGCGTTCTATTGTTTTGATCTGACCATTATCCTGATTATATATATCAGTCTTAATACTTCCCATTATTTGGCTGTTGCCGCCATCGCAGGTATCGGCGCAATCATGGACAGCCTTTCAGGCGGGCCGTTCTTTGTTTATACCTTTTCTTATATATGGATTTTTCTGATTGTTCATATGGCCAAACAATTTGTTTTTCAGACCAGCATCCTGTTTGTCATGGTTGTCGGTCTGGTGTCTGTTGCAATTCAGCAGGGGATTTTCTTTTTTTCAGTGGTTGCCCGTCAGGATTACATAAGTATCGGATCCATGGATGTCGCCCTGATGCTGCGACAGGTGGCTTTGGGGGGGGTGATGATTCCGCTGGGCGTCGGAATAATTTCCACAGCAAACCGTCGATGGCAGGCCCTGATACAGCGTGTGATCAGAAACCGTGAACAGAAAAGAAACCGGGCCCATGGTTGAGCTGCAAAGAAACAAAGAACGGGACTGGATGAAGCAGCGGGTGATGGTTGCCAGCCTCTGTGTTTTGATTGTGTTCATCATGCTGTTTCTCCGACTGGTGTATCTCCAGCTTATCAAGGGTGAAGAGTATCGCCGACTGTCTGAAACCAATTGCGTGCGCCTTAAAAGCATCAAACCGTCCCGGGGACTGATTTTCGACCGGTACGGGGAACTGCTGGTGGACAACCGGCCGGCATTCGATCTGGTGATCGTGTTGGAAGATGCCGGTTCTGTGCCCGATACCATTTCCTTCTTGTCTTCGTTGATTGATGAACCCTATGTCGATTTGATGGAACAGATTCAAAAAGCCGGGGTTGGTGCTGTTTATAAGCCCATTATCCTGAAAAAAGATATTTCAAGGGATCAGCTGGCCATTGTGGAAGCGCACAAGTTCGATCTGCCTGGCATCTATGTTGAAATTGAACCGACCCGCCATTATATCCATCCCAAAACAGCGGCCCATCTGTTGGGATATCTGGGAGAGGTGAACAAAAAGGAACTGGAAAGCGGTCATTTCCCGCTTCTCAGGGCCGGCGATCAGATCGGGCGGTATGGGGTGGAAAAAAGTTTTGAATCCTATCTTCAGGGCCGGCGGGGCGGCCGTCAGGTGGAGGTGGATGCGAACGGGCGGGTGGTTCAGGTGTTGAAAACCGTTGACCCGGAGCCCGGCAATGACCTTCACCTGACGCTGGATCTGCCCTTGCAGCAGCTGGCCCAAGATCTTCTCAAGGGCCGGGATGGGGCCGTGGTGGCCCTTGACCCGTCCAACGGCGATGTGCTTGTCATGGTCAGCAGCCCTGCATTTGATCAAAACGATTTTATCGGTGGGATCTCCAATAACAAATGGCGGGCGCTTATGGAAAATCCAGGCCGTCCCATGATCAACAAGGCCATTCAGGGGGAATATCCCCCGGCCTCCACATATAAAATTCTGACCGCCATTGCGGGACTGGAAGAAAAACAGATTGACAGCCGCACCACGACATTCTGTCCGGGATTTTATACGTTTCGTGGGCGACGGTACCATTGCTGGCGCAAACATGGTCATGGGCGTTTGAATGTCGTGGAGGCAATTTCCCAGTCCTGTGATGTGTTCTTTTACCTTGCCGGTGAAAAAATCGGGGTGGATGCCCTGGCCCAGTATGCCAGGGGGTGTGGATTGGGACGTCCCACCGGCATTGACCTGGATCATGAACGCCAGGGGTTGATTCCCACCTCTGCCTGGAAACGGGAGCGGTTCAATGAGGCCTGGTATCCGGGAGAAACGCTTTCCATCAGTATCGGTCAGGGGTTCAACCTGGTGACGCCACTTCAGATGGCCGTGTTCACCGCCGCCGTCGCCAACGGGGGAACCCTGTTCCGGCCGAGAGTTGTATCGACCGTTAAAGATGTTCACGGGCAAGTGGTCGCAGACTTGGAGCCGGAAATCATCGGTGGAATACCTGCAGGCCAAATTACCCTGGATCTGGTCAGCAAAGGAATGGTCGATGTGGTTCAAGGAGATCGGGGGACCGCAAGAAGTATCCGCATCAAGCAGATCCAGATGGCGGGAAAAACCGGGACAGCCCAGGTGTTTTCCAGAAAGACCGGTGAAAAGTTCGACAGTGAAAATCAGGTGAGAACCCTGCAGGATCATGCCTGGTTCGTGTGTTACGCGCCTGCTCAAAATCCGGTCATCGCCCTGTCCGTGATCATCGAGCATGGTGAACATGGATCTTCAGCTGCCGCCCCTGTGGCCGGAACTCTGGTGAAAAAATATCTGGGACTGCTGGAACCCGAACAAACAGCGGATGCAGCCCCGGAAGGATAAAAAAGACAATGATGTTTGACAGACGACTGCTGGAACATTTTGACTGGGGATTGCTGCTGATGGTGCTGCTCATTTCCTTCTGCGGGTTGATAGTCCTTTATTCGGCGGTCATGGCCGGGTGGCAGGGACACGGGCTTCATTCTCTGTTTGAACGGCAACTCATATGGATGGGGGGCGGATTCGTGGTCATGACCGGTGTGCTGTTTTTTGATTTCCGTCATCTGAACAAACTGAACCTGGTTATATACGGGGTCTGTGCAGGCCTTTTGATAGGGGTCTTGTTTTTTGGACAATCCGGCGGCGGATCCCAGCGATGGCTGTCTCTTGGGGGGATCAGCATTCAGCCGTCCGAATTGATGAAAATCGCATTGATCATCAGCCTGGCGTCAATTTATGCCGCTACGGTTTCACCCGAAGGGCTCAGTTTCAGGCAGTTGCTCAAACCGGCAGTTATCTGTCTGATTCCGGTGGGATTGATCGTCAATCAACCGGACCTGGGGACCGGATTGATGCTGTTGCTCATTGCCGGGTCCATCACTGTGTTTGTCAAGGTTGAAAAAAAAGTGCTTCTGATCCTGGCCGGCCTGAGCGGGTGTATTGTGCCTGTTGTCTGGTTTTTCGGTTTGAAAGCCTATCAAAAGGCCCGGATTCTGACGTTTCTGGATCCGGATCGGGATCCGCTGGGGACGGGATACCACATCATCCAGTCCAAAATCGCCATTGGATCGGGCATGATCACCGGCAAAGGATTTTTGCAGGGGACCCAGAATGCGCTGGCATTTTTGCCTGAACAGCATACGGATTTCATTTTGTCGGTGCTGGCGGAGGAGTGGGGGCTTGTCGGATGTGCCGTTTTGCTGGTGCTGTATTTTTTATTGATCAGCTGGGGGTTGAATATCGCTTATAACTGCCGGAATATGTTCGGGTCCATCCTTGCTTTCGGTATCACCAGCATGATTTTCTGGCAGATTTTCATCAATATCGGCATGGTCATGGGATTGATGCCGGTGGTGGGAATGCCGCTGCCCCTTGTGTCTTACGGGGGATCGTCAGTGATCACCAACATGGTGGGGTTCGGCATATTGCTCAATATCAGTATGAGACGGTTTTATACCGGCTGATCCAGTTGACGGGAAGGCGTTTCCAAAAATAGAATGATATGCGCCATTCACTTGTCCGCATGGGAAATATTTTCTTATTCCATGTTGACAAATGGTTACCCGGATGGTACTGAAGTCACGTTTTTATACGGAATTTGGGCTGTTTTTGCGTAAAGACAGCCGGTAAGATATAAGTAGTTGTTTTTTTTATAATTATTTACTGGCGGAGGGAATTTTATGATAACTGTGATTCCTGATATATCTTTGGTGTATCAGATGATCAATTTCCTGATTCTGCTCTTTATCCTCAATCAGCTGCTGTACAAACCCATTCGAAAGGTACTTCTGGAAAGAAAAGCAAAGATTCAAGGTCTTGAATCCGGCGTGGAAAAAGCCAATGCAGAGCTATCTTCCCAGGAGGAATCCTACAAGAACGGGTTGCGGCAGGCCAGAGGCAAAGGCTTGAAACAAAAGGAAGCCTTTGTGGAAGAGGGATCAAAGCAGGAACGGGAGATTATCGACCAGATCAATCAGAAGGCTCAGGCCAATCTCGCCCGGATCAAAAAACAGGTGGCAGATGAGACTGAGCAGGCCCGAAAAGCCCTGGAGGATGAGGTGGAGGTGTTTGCCAAAGCCATCGGCGAAAAAATTCTGGGGAGGGCTATCTGATGAAAAAAATCACCTTTACACGGAAACAGATCAAAGTGACCGGGATGACAGTCTTGGTTTTCGGGGCTGCCGTTGCCACATCCTGGGCCGCGTCCGGCCATGGCGAAGTTCATAATTCCTGGTTGACCATCGACACCTGGAAAACATTGAATTTTGCCGTGCTGGCCATTGCCCTGTTTCTTCTGGGCAGAAAGCCGGTGAAAGCTTTTTTTTCCTCCCGAAAAAAAGAAATCGCAGATGAGCTGAAAGACCTTGAGCAGAAAAAAGCCGAGGCTGAAAAACAACTGGCTGAATATCAGGCCCGTTTCAACAATCTGGATCAGGAATCCAGACAGATCATCGAAGATTACATCAAACAGGGAGAAGAAGCCAAAAAACGGATTATTGCCCAGGCGGAAGCCCAGGCGGAAAAACTGGAGGACATGGCCAAACGGACCATTGAGCAGGAGTTCAAAACGGCCAGAATGAAACTTCAGAAAGAGATTTCCGCACTGGCGGTGGATCGTGCGGAACAAGTTATTCAGAACGCCATTTCATCTGAAGATCAGGAAAAAATCGTGGACGATTATTTGAAAAAGGTGGTGGCATAATGAAAAATTTAGCAGTATCCAGGCGTTATGCCAAGGCATTGATCATGATCGGCCAGGAAGACGGTCAGGCCGATTTGTACAATGAAGAACTCGAAGCCGTGGTGAACCTGTTTGACACCCAGGAAGGGTTTGAAGCGGTCCTGACCAATCCGTTGTACAACAAGAATGACCGGAAAAAAGTGCTGAAAGCGGTTCTGGGATCGGCAAAACTGTCTGTGGTAATGAATTCGTTTCTCATGTTGCTCTTTGACAAGGGAAGAATCGTACATTTGAGAGACATCGCCTCGTATTACAAGAATCTGGCCGATGAACTCAAAGGGATCATCAAAGCCAGCATTACTTCTGCAACACAATTGTCTTCGGAAGCGGTGGAAAAAATCCGGGATGCCCTGTCAAAAAGAGTGGGCAAATCCATTGTCTTGGATGTACAACAGGATCCAAGTCTCATCGGCGGTGTGGTTACCAAAATCGGCGATCTTGTTTTGGATGGCAGCGTGAAAACTCAGCTGATCAATATGAGGGAAACTTTAAAAAAAGGTGAGAGTGTCTAATGGAAATTAAAGCAGAAGAAATAAGCCAGATAATTAAAGATCAGATCAAGGGGTTTGACGCCAAGGTTGATCTGAACGAGACCGGTGTGGTTCTGTCTGCGGGTGATGGTATCGCCCGCGTATATGGGTTGGAAAAAGTCAAGGCCATGGAGCTGGTGGAGTTTCCCGGCGGTGTTCTGGGTCTTGCCTTGAACCTGGAATCCGACAACGTGGGTATTGCCATCTTAGGCGATGACAAGCTCATCAAAGAAGGGGATGTCGTTAAAAGAACCGATCGGATCGCTTCGGTGCCGGTGGGTGAGGCAATGCTGGGCCGGGTGGTGACCACCACCGGGGAACCCATAGACGGCAAGGGTCCCATCAATTCCGACCATATGATGAATATGGAACTGGTGGCTCCCGGGGTTATCGCCAGAAAATCGGTGCATGAACCCTGTTATACCGGAGCCAAGGCCGTGGACGGGATGACCCCGGTGGGCCGGGGTCAGCGGGAGCTGATCATCGGTGACCGGCAGATCGGTAAAACCGCTCTGGCAGTGGATGCCATCATCGCCCAGAAAGACACGGACATGAAATGCATCTATGTGGCCTGCGGTCAGAAAAAATCCACGGTTGCCCAGGTGGTGGCGGCTCTGGAAGAGCATGGTGCCATGGAATACACCACCGTGGTGGTGGCCTCGGCATCGGAATCTGCTGCCCTGCAGTATCTGGCACCCTTTGCCGGTTGCGCCATGGGGGAATATTTCAGGGATAAAGGCGAACATTCCCTGATCATTTACGATGATTTGTCCAAACAGGCGGTGGCCTACCGTCAGGTATCCCTGCTGCTCAGGCGTCCGCCCGGACGTGAAGCATTTCCGGGGGACATTTTTTACAACCATTCCCGGCTGCTGGAACGGTCCGCCAAGCTCAGTGATGAAAAAGGGGCCGGATCGTTGACAGCTCTTCCTATTATCGAAACCCAGGAAGGCGACGTATCCGCGTTTATCCCCACCAACGTGATTTCCATTACCGACGGGCAGATATTTCTGGATAAAGATCTGTTCTTTGCCGGTGTCCGTCCGGCCATTGACGTGGGACTTTCCGTGTCCCGTGTGGGTGGTGCGGCCCAGGTGAAAGCCATGAAACAGGTGGCCGGTACCCTGCGTCTGGATCTGGCCCAGTACCGCGAACTTGAAGCGTTTGCCGCTTTTGGGTCTGACCTGGATGCTGCCACACAGAGACAGCTGACCCGTGGGGAAAGACTGGTGGAACTGCTCAAACAGCCCCAGTTTCAGCCACTTCCCATGGAAAAAATGGTGACGGCCCTGTATGCCGGTACCAAGGGCTATATTGACAAGTATCCCAAAGACTTGGTTTCCAAATATGAACAAGGCCTGTATACCTTTGTGGAAAACCGGTTTCCTGAAATCTACCAAGGCTTGAAAGAGAAAAAAGAGATCACCTCCGACATCGAGACCAAACTCAAACAAGCCCTGGAAGCCTATGACGAAGAGTTCAAGGACACGATTTAGCTCATGTGAACGGTTCTTGAAATCACAATCGTTACAATAATTTGAAATCAATAGGCTTGAAAGGTAGAGATAATGGCAACACTCAAAGAAGTAAAATCCAAGATCAGCAGTGTCAAGAAAACAAAGCAGATCACTTCTGCCATGAAAATGGTTGCCACTTCAAGACTGCGGGGCTGTCAGACCAATATGGAACGATTCAAACCCTATGCCTCCAAATTCGCGGAGGTGCTGGGCAGTATTGCCGGCAAATCGGGTTCAGACGTCAGCCCGTTGCTGGTCCCGGCCCAGGAAGTCCAAAAAGTGGTCGTGATCCTGTGTACGTCCGATAGAGGATTGTGCGGTGGTTTTAATATCCATTTGACGGATAAAGCCCGTAAATTCGTTCAATCGGACTTGCAGGACAAGGAAGTGTCTTTCTACTGTTTTGGAAAAAAAGGCCGGGACTGGGTCAGAAAATCACCCTATACCATTGCAGCGGAATACCTGGATGTGGTGGGGGGAAAAATCGATTTTTCAATGGCATCTACCCCGGGACAGCAGTTGATCGACAGTTTTCTTATGGGAGAAGTGGATGAAGTTTACGTCATTTATTCTGAGTTTCAGAGCATGGCCAGGCAGGAGCCGCTGATCAAGCAGGTTCTGCCTATTCCATCGCTGACGGAAATGGTGGAAGAAACACCCACAGATGCGGATGGATCATTTCTGCCGGAACATATCTGTGAGCCGTCGTCCGATGTTCTGCTGGGAGAAATGCTGCCCAAGAACGTGTTTATTCAGATTTATGATGCCCTGCTTCAGACCTCCACCAGTGAACATGCCGCACGGATGCGGGCCATGGAAAATGCCACCAAGGCCTGCGAAGATATGGTGCTTGAACTTCAGACCATCTTCAACAAGACGCGTCAGGCTCAGATTACCGGCGAACTCATGGATATTGTCGGTGGTGCGGAAGCGCTCAAGGGATAACAAAATATACCTCACAGTATATAAACAGCTTTATTTAGGAGAAAAAAATGGCTGAAAATATAGGTAGAATAGCACAGGTCATGGGTGCTGTTGTTGACGTTGAATTCACACCCGGCAACCTTCCGGCGGTTCTCACCGCCCTGACCGTCACCAACCCCACCATCGGGGATGAAGAAGACAACCTGGTCATTGAAGTAGCCCAGCATCTGGGAGACAACATGGTCCGGTGTATCGGCATGGATGTCACCGACGGCCTCCAGCGGGGCATGCCGGTTAAAGATACGGGGTCGCCCATCATGATGCCCGTGGGTGAAGCCTCTTTGGGGCGGGTATTGAATGTTGTGGGAAAACCCGTGGATGGCCTGGGAGATATTTCCAGGGAAAAAATGATGCCCATTCACAGACATGCTCCCACATTCATTGAGCAGGACACTTCGGTCCGGGTACTTGAAACCGGCGTCAAGGTGATCGATCTGCTGGTACCCTTTCCCCGTGGTGGTAAAATGGGGATGTTCGGTGGGGCCGGTGTGGGCAAAACCGTTATCATGATGGAAATGGTCAACAACATTGCCATGCAGCATGGTGGTATTTCCGTGTTCGGCGGCGTTGGGGAACGGACCCGTGAAGGCAACGACCTGTACCACGAGATGAAAGACTCCGGCGTTCTTCCCAAGTGCGCGCTCGTGTACGGCCAGATGACCGAACCGCCGGGCGCCCGTGCCCGGGTGGCCCTGTCCGCCTTGACCTGCGCCGAATATTTCCGTGATGTGGAAGGCCAGGACGTGCTGTTATTTATTGACAACATCTTCCGGTTCACCCAGGCCGGTTCAGAGGTGTCCGCCACCCTGGGCCGCATGCCGTCCGCTGTGGGGTATCAGCCCACCCTGGCCGTGGACATGGGGGAACTCCAGGAACGCATCACCTCCACGGACAAAGGGTCCATCACCGCTGTTCAGTGCGTTTATGTGCCGGCGGACGACCTGACCGACCCGGCACCGGCCACCACATTTGCCCATCTGGACGGCACCGTGGTTCTGTCCCGCCAGATTGCCGAGCTGGGGATCTATCCGGCCGTGGATCCGCTGGACTCCACCTCCAGGATTCTGGATGCCGTCTACATTGGTGATGAGCATTATTATGTGGCCCGGATGGTTCAGCAGACCCTGCAAAAATACAAGGAACTGCAGGATATCATTGCCATCCTCGGTATGGATGAATTGTCTGATGAGGACAAGGTAACGGTCCAGCGGGCCAGAAAACTGCAGAAGTTTTTGTCCCAGCCGTTCCATGTGGCTGAAACGTTCACCGGGATGCCGGGCGTTTTCGTAAAAGTTGAAGATACCGTAAGATCATTTAAAGAAATCATCGAAGGCAAACATGATGATCTTCCGGAAAATGCGTTTTATATGGTAGGTTCCATTGAAGATGCCATTAAAAAGGCAAAATCTGATTAATCCCCCGGAGGTGGCGCATGGCTGAAAAACTGATGCTTGAAGTGGTGACACCACAGAAAGCTGTGGTCAGCGAGGCGGTTGATACCGTTGTCGCTCCGGGTTCGGAAGGTGAGTTCGGCGCCCTGAAAGGGCACACCACGTTTCTGACATCCCTGAAAGTGGGAACGCTGCGATATACCGATGCCAATGGCAAAGAACAGCATCTGTTCGTAAATGGCGGTTTTGCGGAAGTCCTGCCGGATAAGGTCACGATTCTGGCAGAATCTGCGGAGCGTACACAGGATATCGATGTGGTCAGGGCTCAAGCCGCAAAAGAACGGGCGGAGCAGCGTCTGGCCAACCGGGCTGCCGGCATCGATCTGTTGCGGGCAGAACTGGCATTGCGGCGGGCGATTCACCGGTTGAAAGTGGCACAATACGGTAAATAGCGAAACGGTTATTTTTCATTGTTTCTGTTTTGGAAAGGGGTGCACCCAATGGGGGCACCCCTTTTTTTTGAACATATTCAGACCCATGAAGATAAGAGAATAAAAATGGATGCATTGAGTGTGATTATTCTGGCGGCGGGCAAAGGGTCCAGAATGAATTCAGACCTGCCCAAGGTGCTGCACAAGGTGGCAGGAAAGCCCATGATTCTGCACGTGATTGCCTGTGCAGGGCAGGTGGTACCGGACGACCGGATTCATGTGGTGGTGGGACATCAGGCGAAAATTGTGCAGCAGACCGTAACCCGCGGTTATCAAGTAAAGTTCAGCATGCAGCGTCAGCTTTTGGGGACCGGTGATGCGGTCAAGTGCGCGTTGCCCGGTTTATCACCGGATGTCAGGGATGTGGTGGTCCTGTATGGGGATGTGCCGTTGATTCAGCCTGAGACCGTGACGGATCTGGTTTTAACCCACCGGGCATCTCACGCACAAGTGACCATTCTGGCGGCTGATCTGGAAAATCCGACCGGATACGGGCGTGTTCTCCAGGATTCGCGCAACCGGGTTGTCGCCATCCGGGAAGAGGCCGATGCCAGTGATGATGAAAAAAAAATCCAGCGCATTAATACAGGGATATATTGTTTTGACCGTCGTTTTTTATCCAGTGCCCTGAATCGGTTGACGCCGACCAATCATCAGGCGGAGTATTATCTGACGGACGTGGTGAGCATTGCCTGTTCAGATGATAAGAAAATCACTGTGAAAGTGTTGAAACACCCTGACCGAATCATGGGGGTAAATACACTGGATGATCTTGAAAAAACAAGGAATCTGGCGGAGTCCGTTCAAAATGAATTGCCTTGACTTTGACAAAAGATTTGATCTATACTGATATCAAATTAACCAGGATGGGATTATAAAATTGGGGAATGATCAGATACATAGCAAGTTTGATGACATCGAGAAAAAAGTCGATGCGCTGCTGGAACGCTGCCGGTCTCTACAAATGGAAAATCAGGACCTGGGTATGCGGATAAAGCAATTGGAATCAGACCTGGAAGAAAAAATCCAGATTGAAGCGCATGTTTCTGAACAAGAGGCGATCATTCAGTCTAAAATAGAAGGGCTTCTGACGAAACTGGACAGTTTTACCCGGTCGAAGAAACCTGAATAGATGTAGGGCCGAACTGATGTTTCAGTAGAGGGGTCTCATTTGGATGAAATTATTAAAATCGATCTTTTTGGTGAAGAGTTCAGATTCAAACCTGATGATCAGGTTAAAAATCCGAGTAAGGTAGTCCAATATTTAACTGATTATATCCAGGAAGCGGGAAACATGGTTCCAAATAAAAATTCAGCCAGAAACAGAATGGCCATTCTGATCCTGGCAGCCATGAATCTGTCCAAGGATTTTCATGAGTTGAAGATACAACATGCTGAACTTGAAAAAGATATGGAAAATAAAATTTCATCTTTGATGAATAAAATCGAAAAAGGGTTGTAATGAAAAACAGTTGGATTGTGATAAAGCAATACTACCCCTGCAATGTGCGTGATTGTATGATAGACTTTGTCCTAACGCATATAGAAAAGGGAACTCACTCTGATACTGGTGTGCAGATTCCTCGTCAGTAAGGAAAAGCCTGAAGGTATTAACTGGGTGCCCACTTTTGAACCAATGGTTCAAAGCCTTTAAAGCAACACGGCAATTTGCGGGGGTAACTGTTTTTCACAAATCATTTTTCGGTCCCGCCTCTAATACGTATCATTCCATTTTATAATCCGTTGAAAGAAAACACACGCAGCACGCTTGAAACAAGGTGTTGATAATCCTATATGTTGTGAAGGAGATCGGTTGAATGGAAATGGTACTCTCTCTGATTATTGTCGCGTTGTTGGTGGTGGGGGTCGTTGGGTTCTTCAGGCTCAAGAAACAATTTTCTCTGGAAAAATTCAATATTGAGGAAGAGCAAAGACGGATTCTAGAAGCGGCTGAGATTAAAGCAGATACGTTGATCAAAGAAGCCCAACTGGAAGCCAAGTCACGGCTGTTAGAGATGAAAGGCAGCTTTGATGCTGAAACTCAGGAAACCCGGGAAGAATTAAAGAAAGAGGCACGCCGGCTTTCTAAAAAAAGCGAAAAACTCGATCAAACAGAAGACCTCCTGGTACAAAAAGAAACGGAACTTCAAAGTAAAGAATCAGAAATAAGCGAGAAACTGGATTCGGTTTCCAAAAATGAAGCACATTATCACAATCTGGTGGAGGAGACCCGGAGAGAACTGGAAAAAATTTCTGGGCTGACATTGGAGGAAGCCAGAGAATTGCTTCTCAAAGCCATGGAGGATGAAGCCCGGCATGAAGGGGCCAAACTGGTGAAAAAAATTACCAATGAAGCCAGGGAACAGGCGGACAAGGAAGCCAAAAAAATCATATCTACCGCCATCCAGCGGTATGCCGGGGATTTTGTGGCGGAAAGAACCGTGTCTGTGGTACATCTGCCGGGCGACGAAATGAAGGGCAGGATTATCGGCAGAGAAGGTAGAAATATACGGGCATTGGAGGCAGCCACCGGCATTGATCTGATTATTGACGACACCCCGGAAGCGGTAATTTTGTCAGGCTTCAATCCGGTTCGACGGGAAGTGGCCCGGCTTTCTCTGGAGAAACTCATTTCCGATGGCCGGATTCATCCTGCCAGAATAGAGGATGTGGTGGAACGGGCTGGTAAGGAAGTGGATCTTGCCATCAAGGAAGCCGGCGAACAGGCCGCATTCGATCTGGGGGTTCATGGGATCAATCCGGAGTTGATCAAGGTGCTGGGTAAATTGAAATTTCGAACCTCCTATGCCCAGAATGTGCTTCAACATTCTTTTGAGGTGGCGTTTCTGGCGGGTGTGATGGCAGCTGAATTGAATCTGGATGTCAAGCTGGCCAGGCGCATGGGCCTTCTTCATGATATCGGCAAGGCCGTGGATCATGAAGTGGACGGCGCACATGCCATTATCGGCGCCAAACTGGCCAAAAAATATGGGGAGCTCGATTGTGTGGTCAATGCCATTGCCGCCCATCATGAAGATCAACAGCCCACATCTGTTTATGATTACCTTGTTCAGGCCGCAGACGCCTTGTCCGGGGCCAGACCGGGGGCCAGAAAGGAAAGTCTTGAAAATTACATCAAACGCCTGGAAGATCTTGAAAAGATCGCCAATGCATTTGACGGGGTAATCAACACCTATGCCATCCAGGCGGGGCGTGAAATACGGGTGATTACGGAAAGTGAAAAAATCAGTGATGAGGATGCAGTGCTGCTGTCCAGAGAAATTGCCCGCCAGATTGAAGAAAATCTGACATTTCCAGGTCAGGTCAAAGTGGTGGTGATCAGAGAAACCAGAGCGGTGGAGTATACCAAAAAATAGCAGGGAAATCATGAGTGTATTATCTGTGTTGAAAGAGCGTGGATTTGTTGATGCGGTGACCCATACCACTGAACTGGAACAATATCTGGAAAATAACCGGGCCACCTGTTATATCGGATTTGACCCGACTGCCAAAAGCCTTCATGTTGGAAGCCTGGTGTGTATTATGGCCCTGGCCCATATGCAGAGGAATGGGCATCGGCCCATTGCCCTGGTGGGAGGCGGGACCGGTCTTATCGGAGATCCGTCTGGAAAAACAGAAATGCGCCAGATTATCACCCAGGAGCAGATCGACGAAAACAAATCCGGTATCCGGGCACAGTTGTCCAGGTTTCTTGACTTTGATAACGATCAGGCCCTGCTGCTCGACAATGCCCAGTGGCTGACAAAACTGGAATATATCCCATTTCTGCGGGATATCGGCCGCCATTTTTCCATTAACCGGATGATCAAGGCGGAAAGTTACAAGGCAAGGATGGCATCGGAAGAGGGGCTGACATTCATAGAATTCAATTATATGCTGCTGCAGGCGTATGATTTTATGAAACTGGCCCAGGAATACGATACATTGCTACAGATGGGGGGCAGTGATCAATGGGGTAACATAGTGGCCGGGATCGACCTGATTCGCAGGACACTCGGCAAGCAGGCGTTTGGAATAACATTTCCCTTGATCACCACCGCCTCGGGCATCAAGATGGGTAAAACCCACAAAGGTGCTGTGTGGCTGGATCCGGATCGATTTTCGCCTTATGATTATTATCAGTTCTGGGTCAATTGTGATGATGCGGATGTGACAAGATTTCTGGCGCTGTTCACGTTTCTGCCCATGCATGAAATTGAACTGGTCAAAACTCTGGAAGGGGCCGACCTGAACAAGGCCAAAACCATTCTGGCGTATGAAGCCACAAAAATTGCCCATGGAGAATCCGAGGCCCGCAACGCATTAAAGGCAGCGGCATCCGTATTCGGTGCCGTCGAGGTGCCTGAAAATCTTTTGCCCGGCGCAACAATCCCACGGGGAATTCATTCTCCTGCAGCGGATGAGGCTGTTCCGGCAACGTCAATCGATGCAGCCGCCATAGTGGCGGATAACCTGGTAATTGATCTGTTTGTCCGGACCGGTCTGTGCTCTTCAAAGTCAGATGCCCGGCGTCTGGTTCAGCAGGGTGGTGCATATGTGAACGGAATCCGGGTATCAGGTGTGGATCAGCGCATTGACAAGGCAGATCTGGTTCACGGAGAGATCCTGCTTCGCGCCGGCAAAAAAAAATACCACAAGTTAATTTTAAAATGATGTAAAAAACAGTTTGACAAACCTTTTTCCGACATGTATATTGTCTTGGTTTTTCGATCACTGAAGTTGAGTTCGGAAAACAACAGTAACATCCATTGTTTGATCTTTGAAAATTGGTCAGTGATAAAGTTTGAAGCGGGTCTTGAACAAGACCTTAAGAGTTTGAAGTTAAAGGATTTAACTGGAGAGTTTGATCCTGGCTCAGAATGAACGCTGGCGGCGTGC
>JAABTO010000264.1 GCA_011389835.1 Desulfotignum sp.
CGTGCGGATCCAGGAAGGGGATTTCATTGAAGTGCCGTGTCTGGCCCATGACAACCCGTTTCTGGTAATCCCCAAGGACCAGCGCAGAGGCGTGCTGGACAGACTGATCAAAAACGATGAATTCAAATGGCGGCTGTTTACGGAAAAAGAATATGAATGGGTGTTTACCGAAGACATCTGTACGGTGTGTTCCTCCATTTACCACACCCTGCTGGAACTGCTGCAGGACCCCAGGGCCGTGTTCGGCATGCTGTATGCCAGACCCTATTACGTGAACCGGCGGATCGGCAACGGCATTTCCGTTTACAACCCCGGGGATCAGCCGGCCAAGCACAACATCATTTCCAACCAGATGCTTCAGAACCGGATCAATTCCCTGTTCCAGGACTCCAACCTCATTCAGTACACCTATTCCCATTTTGCCAGAATCAACAACGGGGTCTACGCGCTCATGGATATCAAATCCCATAATGTGGACCGGCTGGTGGCGCTGCACAATATCATTTCCGAAGGCATCCACAAGGTGGAGCACATGGAGGAACGGGTGGATGCCCTGTTCATTGCGCTGATGAATCCGGAAGACAAGAAAAACCTCAAGGATTTCCCGTCGTTTGAAGACCGGATCCGGTATATCGATATCCCGTATGTTCTGGACTGGAAAACCGAGGTCAAAATCTATATGGACATTTTCGGGCGGCATATTCACGGCAGTTTTCTGCCCATGGTGCTGGACAACTTCGCCCGGATCATCGTGTGCACCAGAAGCCGTCAGAAATCACCGGCTCTGGAGGCCTGGATCACTGAACCGGCAAAATACAAGAATTTCTGCGATGACCAGCTCATGCTGCTGAAACTGGAGCTGTTTTCCGGCAATATTCCCAAATGGCTGGATGACGAAGATGTGCGGCGCCTGGACAACAAGCGGCTCAAACAGATCATCGCCGAATCAGAACTGTGCGGGCAGGAAGGATTGTCCGGCAGAGACGCCATCAAAATCTTTGACGAGTTTTATTCCAAATATGCCAGAGAAGACCGGCTGATCAACATGACCGATCTGTGCACGTTTTTCAACACCCTGAACAAACGGTCCCAACCCCTTCTGCCGGACAAATTTCTGGAATTTCTGCTGCGCATGTACGATTATTCGGTGCTTCAGCAGGTCAAGGAATCTTTGTATTATTACAATGAAGACCAGATTGCCAGAGATATTCAGCACTATATTTCCGCGGTCACCCATGAAATCAATTCCGTGGCAACCTGCATTTTTACCGGTGAAACCCTGCATGTGACCGAAGCGTTTCTGGAAAGCATTGAAAACCGCCTTTTGTCTGAAAAACCCGATGCCAAAGCCCGGCAGCAGATCAGAAACGATGTGCTCAAGGATTTCACCACACGGGCATTGACCCAGGAAATCATGATTCAGGGCAAAAAGATCACCGACACCCGGTTGTTTGGCTTTCTGCATGAAAAATATATCCACAATCTGAAAAAACAGGTCCTGGCCCCGTTTGTGGCCAATGAAAATTTCAGAAACGCGATCAAGGATTTTGATACGGAAAAATTCAAGACCCATGACAAGCGCATCAAAAAAGACGTGACGTTTCTAATTGACAATTTGTCCGCCAAGTTCGGCTATACCAGCCAGGGAGCCAATGAGGTCTGTATTTATGTCATTGACCATGACCTGGCAGGAAAATTCAAGTAACTTCAGAAAGTTTTCATGATATCTACCATCATCGATCAAATGCTGTCTAAGGACGGCCCCCGGGTGCGCATGCACCCGGACGGGTCACACAAAGCCTGGCTGGCGGCCCGGCTGTTCAGGAAATTGAACCGGGATCTGCTGGTGGTGGTGGCGGACCCGGGCCGGGCCGCCAGCCTGGTAAACGATCTGCAATTTTTTCTGCCGGACAAAAAAAATCAGGTGCAGTTTTTTCCCGGGTATGAGGCGCTGCCGTTCAAATCCCTGTCGCGTCACCGCCAGACATCATTGCGCCGGATGGCGGTGCTGTCAAAATTGACCGCGGCCCGGCCGGTTCCCCGGCTGCTGGTGGCCGGCATTGACACATTGCTGTGGAAACTGATGCCGAAAAACCGCCTGGCCGACTACAGCGAACTGGTGATGGCCAATGAAGAAACAGACCGGGACGCGCTTGTTGTCAAGCTGGAGGCCGGCGGGTATCATCGGGCATCTCTGGTGGAAGATCCCGGAGAATATGCGGTCAGAGGTGATATCCTGGATCTGTTTGTGCCGGGGATGCAGCGGCCGGTGCGTATGGAGTTTTTCGGGGACCTCGTTGAATCGATCCGCAGCTTTTCCCCCTATACCCAGCGGGGTGTCCGGGAAATGGCTGAAGTGATCGTGATACCGGCCACTGAAGCGGTGATCACGAAAAAAGACCAGCCCCATGTGCTGGCCAGACTCCGAGCGCATGCCAGAGCCGCCGGTCTGGATGATGCAAAAATCCGGGAATATGTCACCCAGGTCCGGGAGACCGGGAGAATCGCCGGAATCGAGGCCATGCTTTCCATTGTGTATGACTCCCTGGATACCGGATTTGATTATCTGCCGGACCATACCTGCGTGATCTGGGATTCTCCGGATCTTCTGGCGGAAACGGCACTGGCATTTGAAAACCGGGTCCGGCAGAACCACCTGGCATTGACGGCTGAAAAACGGCTGGGCGGGGATCCGGATCAGTGCCTGGTATTGTTTGACCAGGCAGCCCGGCAGGTGAAAACAATGCCGCACCTGGTGGTGACCGATCTGGCTCCGGCCCTCCCTGAAACAGAGGCCGCCGTGTTATCGCTGCCCCTGAAACCCCTGGATATCCTTCCGTCGGCCCTGGGGATGAAACACCGGGCAGACACCCCGCTGAAATCCCTGGTGGACTGGATCAAAGAACAGAAGGCCCAGGGCGGGAAAATCGTGTGCGTGCTGCTTCAGGACGCCCAGGTGCAGCGGTTGATTTCGCTGCTGGCACCTTACGGACTGGCACCGGACCGGTTGAAATCCGTGGTGGATGCCGGGAACCGGCCGGCCGGGCTGTATGTGTTGATGGGCGCGCTGTCATCCGGGTTTGTGGTGACCGATGAGAACCTGGTACTGATCACGGAAGCGGAAATTTTCGGCAAAAAACGGGTCCGGCGGGTCATGCGGACCGCCCGGGACCTGAAAACCGAAATGATCGCACCCGAAGAGCTGGAAAACGGGGATATCGTGGTACATGCCGAACACGGCGTCGGACGGTATGACGGCCTGGTCAGCCTGGATGTGGGCAAGATCACCCAGGATTTCATCAAGATCGTGTACCAGGATGAGGATACCCTGTATCTGCCGGTGGACCGCATGGAGATGATCGGCAAATATATCGGTGTGGATGGTCATGTGCCGGTGCTGGACAAAATCGGGTCCAAAGCCTGGATCAAATCCAAGGCAAAGGCAAAAAAAGAGGTGGAGAAAATGGCGGCGGACCTGCTGGATCTGTATGCAAAACGACGGATCAACAAAGGGTTTGCCTTCAGCCTGCCCGACCGGTATTACCAGGATTTTGAGACCACGTTTCCCTATGAGGAGACCCCGGATCAGCTCAGGGCCATTGACGAAGTGCATCTGGACATGGAATCGGACACCCCCATGGACCGGCTGGTGTGCGGGGATGTGGGATACGGCAAAACCGAGGTGGCGATCCGGGCGGCGTTCAAGGCGGTGACCGACGGCCGGCAGGTGGCCGTGGTGGTGCCGACCACCATTCTGGCGGAACAGCATCTGGGCACGTTCAGGGAACGGTTCAAAAACTACCCCGTGACTGTCGCGGGACTGTCCCGGTTCCGGTCCCGAAAGGAACAGACCGACATCCTGGCGCAGATGGCGGACGGGCGCATGGATATCGTGATCGGCACCCACCGGCTTCTGCAAAAAGATGTGGCATTCAAATCTCTGGGGCTGCTGGTGATCGACGAGGAACAGCGGTTCGGGGTGAGGCACAAGGAGGTGCTCAAAAAAAAGCGCAGCACCGTGGATGTCCTGGCATTGAGTGCCACGCCCATTCCCAGGACCCTGCACCTGTCTTTGACCGGGATGCGGGATATCAGTGTGATCAAGACCCCGCCCGCGGACCGGCAGCCGATTGTGTCCTATATCACCCCGTATGAGGAGGGTGTTGTGAAAGATGCCGTCCAAAAAGAGCTGGCACGGGGCGGACAGGTGTTTTTTGTGCATAACAACATCAAAACCATTTTCAAGGCGGCGGACAACATTAAACACCTGGTGCCGCAAGCCCGCATCGGCGTGGCCCACGGCCGGTTGT
>JAABTO010000265.1 GCA_011389835.1 Desulfotignum sp.
ATACGTGTGCTCTCCCGATCTGGAAAATTTCAGCTGGATCTGGGGACCCGGGCCTGTATCATGGGAATTTTGAATGTGACCCCGGATTCCTTTTCAGACGGCGGCCGGTTTCATGATTACAATGCCGCCGTAGCCCAGGGCATCCGCCTGGCAGAACAGGGTGCCCATATCCTGGACATCGGCGGCGAATCCACCCGGCCGTTTTCCAAGCCGGTCTCGGCACAGGAAGAGATCGACCGGGTCGTGCCGGTCATTGAAACCCTGTCGAAAAAAATCAGCATTCCCATTTCCATCGACACGATAAAAGCCCCGGTAGCCAGAGCCGCCCTCGATGCCGGGGCCGCCATCATCAACGACATTTCCGCCTTTGAAATGGATCCGGACATGGTGGGCGTGGCGGCCCGGTATCAGGTCCCGGTGATCCTCATGCACATGAAAGGCACCCCGGAAACCATGCAGAACGACCCGGTTTACGACGATCTGATGCAGGAGATCAGCGATTATCTCGCGGTCCGGGTTGGGGATATGATCGCCAGGGGCGTTGAAAAATCCCGGATCATCCTGGATCCGGGCATCGGATTCGGCAAAACCGTGCGCCACAACCTGCAGCTCATCAAATGTCTGGAAACCATTGTGGATCTCGGATTTCCCGTGCTCATGGGACCGTCCCGCAAATCCTTCATCCGCAACATCCTGAGCAAGGAAGCCCCGAAAATTCCTCTGGACACCCCGGAACAGATCGAAAACGGCACCCTGGCGGCTGTCGGCGCCTGCCTGACCCATGGCGCCCATATCATCCGGGTTCACGATGTCCAGCAGACCGTGGCGTTTACCCGGATATTCGATGCCATCCGGAATGCCTGACCTGCGGCGCCATAAACTATTTTACCGCCTTTTCACCATTCTGCTGCTTTCTGTCTGGAGCTGCGCCCCGGAACCGGTGGAAACCCATCTGCTGCTGCCGGTGGAATTTGCCAACGTGCCCAAAGGCATGATCGTCACGCAGTACCGCACCGATAAAATTGAAATCCACATCCAGGGCGACCCCCGGTTGATTGAAACGCTCAAAGAAAAACCCATTTATTACCCGGCAGACCTGTACACGGATCTGGACATCGATCCGGCCGGGGCGTCCGAATCCATCGGACCGGGTTATTACATGCTGCCGGTGGAAAAACGACGGATTCCCGTGGACCCGGCCATCAAAATTCTGGAAATATCCCCCTCCTATCTGGGGGTGCGTCTGGAAAAAGAGATCACCCGGGAGTTCAAAGTCGAAGTGCCTTTTTCCGGAAACCTGCCTGAAGGGGTGATCGCTTTGGCACCGACGACAGATCCGACCTCAGTGATACTGTCCGGAGCGGAATCTTTGATCAATGAGATTCAGGTGTTGAAAACCCGGCCGGTGGACCTGACAAATGCCAGGGAATCCTTTAAAAAAGAGATGCCTCTGGACATTGATTCGACCCGGCTTGTTACCGCGGACTCTCCGATTATCGTGGTATCGGTTCAAATCCAGGAAGCACAGGTGGAAAAATCCATTGAACACATTCCCGTCCAGATCCGGAACAGTCCTTTTTCCGCCAGAATCGAACCCGATGTTATGACCATCGCGATCAAAGGCCCTTACAGCATCATCCACAACAAGGAAACCCTGGGCCAAATTTACGCGTTTGTGGACCTGGAAGGCATGACACCCGGTGTCTATGCCCGGCATTCTTATATCAACATTCCGGTGGGCCTGACCATGACCCGGTCCGACCCCCGGGTATTTACCGTGACCATTGAAAAATAAAGGGGACCTCATGCTGCTGGTGATCGATGTGGGCAATACCAATACCGTGATCGGTGTCTATGACAAGGATCAGCTCAAGGAAAACTGGCGGATCCGGACCGTCCGGGACAACACGGCCGATGAATTCAACATTCTGGCCCGGGCCCTGTTTACGGACAGGGGCCTGCCTTTGACCGCCATCACCCGGGTGGCCATCTCTTCGGTGGTGCCGTCATCTGTAGGGATTCTCGACGGATTCTGCCGGCAGTACCTGAACCTGACACCGCTGTGGATCCAGCCATCTTCCGTGAAAAAACGGATGCCCATCCTGTACAGCAACCCCAACGAGGTGGGGGCCGACCGCATTGTCAATGCCGTGGCCGCCTATAACAAGTACAAAACCGGGCTGATCATCATCGATTTCGGCACCGCCACCACATTCGATGTCATCACCCCGGCCGGAGAATACCTGGGGGGCGCCATCTGCCCCGGGGTGATGATCTCTTCGGAAGCCCTGTTTCAGAAAGCCTCCCGCCTGCCCCGGGTGGAAATATTTTCAGCGCCTGAAAACGTGATCGGCACCGACACCATCGGCAGCATGCAGTCGGGCATCATTCACGGCAATGCCGCCATGGTGGACGGCATGGTGGAACGGATGAGACAGGAACTGCCCCATCCCATAAAAATCATCGCCACCGGCGGGCTGGCCCCCCTGATCGCCGGCCTGTCCACCACCATTGAAACCGTGGACCAGTCCCTGACCCTGGAAGGGCTTCGAATCATTGCCTGTGAACCGGATCAGACAGCCTGATCCCTACCGGGCAAATGATGACGGACCCCTGAGCCGGGAGACCACATTCACCGGTTTTTTGATCAATCCCTGGTCCAGCATGATGGCTTCGGTCTGGGCCCAGGCCGGCACCTGTATCCGGCCCACCGGGATATCCGGATCCGGTTTGACCAGGTCCCGGGTGACATCCAGCTGGGCCGCCTGCACCTCTCCCTGGGTGCCGGTATCGTATTTTTTCACCGCCGCCAGCACCGCATCTGCATTGGCCGGATCCATGGCCGCTTCCCAGGCGGCAACCAGGGCGGACACGAACCGGGCCACGTCATCTGACCGGTCCGCTGCCATTTTTCCCGAGGTCACAACGGAATTGGCCACAAACGCCACCCCGAAATCCGCTGGATTGAGAAACCGGACCATTTCTCCTTCCCTTGCCAGCTGCTTTGCCAGAATCACCCCCTGGGAGTTTCGGTACACCGGCCACAGATCCACCTGATTTTTCAGAAACGGGGTAAAATCAAACCGCACCCCGGTCACTGTCACATCCCGGAGGGTCAGGTCCGCCATGGCCAGCAGGGTTTGCATAATGGTTTCGTCATTGCCTCCGTAAGTGACACCCAGGGTGTATTGCTTCAGATCCGCCGGTCCGGTGATCTGTACCTGTGGATACCGGTAAATCCACTGCATGGGATTTATTTGAAACAATTGGGCCAGCACCACCACATCCGCCCCTTTTTCCAGGGCCCGGATCACCTGGTCGGCCGATGCCACCCCGAAATGGGCATATCCCAGCTCCAGCTCCTTGATGGCATCTTTTTCAGGGCTGCCCTCCTTGATCCGGACATCCAGACCGGCATCCCTGAAAAACCCGCCTTCCATGGCAAGCACATCCCCGGCCACACTGGTGTTGAACAGCCATTTGAGCCGGTAATTCAAGACGGGCGCGTCCGCCCGTACCGCCGGCATCCACACGCCGCCGCTGCACACAGCCATCCATACCGCCATACCGATCACCATCCATCGTATCTGCTTCATAGCATCGCTCCTTTGTTTTGTGCCCCCCATGTTGTCTTGACCCATTCCCCCAGCGACTCAAGCATCCCCTGGTACACGGAAATCACGATGCCGATCATGAACAGGGCCGTCAGAATCGCGGCCAGATCGCTCTGGTACAAAGCGATGCGGATGCTGTACCCGATACCGGCATTGGCGGCGATGAACTCCGCCACAATGGTGCCGGCCATGGCCAGGGTGGCACTGCCCGCAATCACGGTGGTCAGTTTGCTCAAATTTTCAAACGCCCGGATCTTCACCTCCAGGTGCCAGCGCATCCGGCCGGTGGTGATATAAAAATGTTCGATATCCGGCACCGGTGCGGCCATCACCCCCAGCACCGACAGCAGCAGCGGAAAATAACAGATCATGGCTGCGATGAGCAGCCGGGAGAGGAACCCATCCCCCAGCAGGATAAAAATAATGGGTGCCAGGGCCACAATGGGATACGCCTGGATATTATAGGCGGTCACCCGTATCATGGAACCGGCCCAGGAGGATCGCCGGCCCAGGATGCCGATGAAAAACGCCAGAAAAATGGAAATAGCCTGTCCCAGAATGGCCACGGACAGAGTGTCCAGCACATCCCTGAAAAACCCGCCCGCCATCTGGCGAGCCGTGTCCAGGATCAGCGGAATCCCGGGAATCACGTAATCCGACAGAGACAATCCGG
>JAABTO010000053.1 GCA_011389835.1 Desulfotignum sp.
AAACCCATGAACTGGTCAACTATCTTTACGACCACGGGGTCCTGGTGGTGGGACTGACCTTTCCGGTGGTGCCCAAAGGGGATGAAACCATCCGGTTTCAGATCAATGCGTGTCATACACCGGCCGATATTGATCAGGTTCTGGAGATTCTGGCGGGTTTTTTCCCAACTCCTTGAATTGGATGCTGATTCAGTGTAGGATGTATAAATTGACCCGGCGGAAACAATCTGGACCGGGTGTGATCCATCTATTTTGACAAGGAGAAAAAAGAATGGAACCTGATAAATTCAGAGAATCCAGACAGGAAATAAACCGCATGTGCAAAAATGTTCATGCGCTGATCGATCAAAAAGACCTGGAACAATCCAAGGCAGGATATGAAAAAGTGCATGAACATTTCAAAATCCTCAAACCCCAGGCAGAAGGAGAAATTCAGAAACGGTCCGTGAAGAATCTGGGGATCAAACTCAAAAACCTGTCCACCCTGATTCGCAAACTCAAGCCCAAATCCAGCGGGACCCGCAAATCCGGCAAAGCCGGCATTGTCTGGGATGACACCCGCCTGGCCCAGCTGGACACCGTGTTTTTGGAAAAAATGCTTCAAAACATGGGCACGGATGAAAATGCAACGGTTTGTCTGGGCACCACAGGCAAAGGAATCCGCCCCAATTATCAGATTCATTTCAATGACCGGACCGTCACGGCTTACAGCGGTGCCAGTCACAAACCCAACCTGAAACCCGGTGCCGCCAAAACGAAAAACATTTCTCCGCCTTTTGCCAGAACGATCCTCGAAAACGCGTTGTCCCAAAATTCTCAAAAAGAAAACTGATTCATGAAAAATGTTATATTGATATGTCTGATATGGGGTATCGGTTTAATGGCCCCGGCCCCGGTATGCGCCGATGACACGGCCGCCCGGAAACAGCTTGAGCACAGCATCAATGCCATCCTGGACATTCTGGAAGATGACCACCTGAGACAGGAAGCCAATACAGTGCTTCGGCGGGAGGCACTGCGGGAAAAAATCTATGAACGGTTCGATCTCGAAAGAATGTCCCTGTTCAGCCTGGGACGCCACTGGCGGGGCATCACCCCAAAACAGCGGCAGACATTTGTGGCACTGTTTTCACAGCTTCTGGAAAAAAGCTATGTGGAAAAAATCGAATCATATACCGATGAACAGGTGATGTACGTCAAGGAAATGGTCCGGGACGACAAAGCCCAGATCGATACGATAATTGTCACCGACAGCATTGAAATCCCCATCGATTACCGGATGTACCAGACCGATGGCGGTGAGTGGATGGTGTATGACCTGATTGTGGAGGGGGTCAGCCTGGTGGCCAACTACCGGTCCCAGTTTACTCAGATGCTGGACTCCGGTACTTTTGAATCCCTGATTCTTGAACTGGAGAAAAAAATAGAATCCGATTCGTGAGCTGCTAACCATTTTCTAATATATTGCTCATCATTTGTTAAACAAATCCTTGTAAAAGAGGGGTATTTTCACGGTCAGTTAAGTGAACAACCCCTTTTTTTGTTGCAAGGTGATCATGTCTTCTTCCAATTTGCTGCTGGTGCTGCTGATGCTCACGACGGCCGGATATTATCTGGGCCGGAAAAAAGCATTTGCCGTGGCAGAAGCCACAGGCAAGGGACAGCGGATTCTGCACTCCAGGCCCACCTATTACGGGGCGCTGGCCGCCCTGTGGTGTGCCATCCCGGCCCTGGTGATATTTTTTTTCTGGCAGACCTTTGAATCAACGGTGATCACCCAGCTGGTGATCGCCGGTTTGCCGTCCGATTTCCAGGCCCTGCCTTCCGAGCGTCTCGGGCTGGTGATGAACGATATCAAAAATCTGGTACATGGCAACATAATTTCCGGTGATATCAGTCCGGCCATCCAGGCGGCCGCCGACCATTACACCCGGCTTGAAACCATCAGTCATGCCACACTGGCCGTGCTGGTCCTGGTCGTGGGCATCGCCGGGATCCTGTGGATCCAACAAAAGATGACCCCGCTGCTGCGGGCCAGAAACCATGTGGAAACCCTGGTGAAATATCTGCTGGTGGCCTGTGCCTCCATCGCCATTTTCACCACCATCGGGATTGTGCTGTCCGTGCTGTATGAAGCGATCCGGTTTTTCAAAGTCATACCGGTCCATGAATTTCTGTTCGGGCTGGACTGGAGCCCCCAGATGGCCATCCGGGCGGACCAGGTGGGATCTTCCGGGGCCTTTGGTGCCATCCCGGTATTCATGGGGACCCTGCTCATCTCCGCCATTGCCATGTGTGTGGCCGTTCCCATTGGACTGATGTCCGCCATTTACCTGTCGGAATACGCAGGCAAACGGTTCCGGGCCGTGGTCAAGCCCCTGCTGGAGATCCTGGCCGGGGTTCCTACCGTGGTGTACGGATTTTTTGCAGCCCTGGTGGTGGCCCCCATGATCCGGAACGCCGGCGTTACCCTGGGGCTGGACGTGTCCTCGGAAAGTGCCCTGGCGGCCGGCCTGGTCATGGGGATCATGATCATCCCCTTTGTGTCTTCCCTGTCGGATGATGTCATCAATGCCGTGCCCCAGTCCCTGCGGGACGGGGCGTTGGGCCTGGGGTCCACCCACAGCGAAACCGTCCGTCTGGTGGTCCTGCCCGCAGCCCTTCCGGGCATTGTGGGCGGGGTGCTGCTGGCCGTGTCCCGGGCCATCGGCGAGACCATGATCGTGGTCATGGCGGCCGGACTGGCTGCCAACCTTACGGTGAATCCGCTGAAAACCGTGACCACGGTGACGGTTCAGATTGTCACGTTGCTGGTGGGAGACCAGGAGTTCGACAGTCCCAAGACCCTGGCCGCATTCGCGTTGGGCCTGATGCTGTTTATCATTACCCTGATCCTCAATGTCATCGCCCTGGTGGTGGTGCGCAAATACAGAGAGCAATATGAATAATCCCAATCAAAATCAGTTGACGGCCCGGACAATGGATATCGTGAATCAGGGCCTGGCCCGTCGGTATCGGGCGGAAAAACGGTTCCGGTTATACGGCATCGTCGCCATCCTTCTTTCCATGATTTTTCTGGCGTTTCTGTTTATCAGCATCGCAGCAAATGGGTACACGGCGTTTCAACAGACCTTTGTTCAGCTGGACATCCATCTGGATCCCGAGATGCTGGATGCCGGTTCTCTGGCAGATGCCAATTACCAGGGCCTGGTCAAACAGTCCCTGGCCGACATGTTTCCGGAAGTCACAACCCGAAAGGAAAAACGGCAGCTGTATGGCATGGTCAGTAACGGGGCCGCGTATCAGCTTCAGGATTTTGTCAGAGAGAATCAGAACCGGATCGGGTCGGTGATTCAG
This sequence comes from Desulfotignum sp., assembly GCA_011389835.1. Lineage (GTDB taxonomy): Bacteria > Desulfobacterota > Desulfobacteria > Desulfobacterales > Desulfobacteraceae > Desulfotignum. The sequence goes on from JAABTO010000053.1 coordinate 3,358, forward strand.
ATCTGGGTACCGGCGGACGATGACGTGGATATGGTGGCCAAAGGCCATATCCGGCGGGACGTGCCCGAACCGGAACGCCGGGTCAAAGACAATCAGATGGCCTGGATCGACCGGTTACAGGAACAGGGGCGGCTGGAAAAACGGTTCAACATGACTTTCTTTACAGCCGGAGATTCCCGGGAACCGGAACTGGCCGGTATCCGGGGGGCCGTCGCCGGGTCTTTCTATACGTTGATCGTGACCCTGCTGCTGTCATTTCCCATTGGCGTGGCCGCTGCCGTGTACCTGGAAGAGTTTGCCCCCAAAAACCGGTGGACCGATATCATCGAGGTCAATATCAACAATCTGGCCGCCGTGCCCTCCATTGTCTATGGACTCCTGGGCCTGGCCGTGTTTCTCAATTTTTTCGGCCTGCCCCGGTCCGTGCCCCTGGTGGGTGGGCTGGTGCTGACATTGATGACGCTTCCCACCATCATCATTGCCAGCCGGGCCGCATTGAAGTCCGTGCCGCCCTCGATCCGGGAGGCGGCCCTGGGCGTGGGGGCGTCCAGAACCCAGATGGTGATGCACCATGTGCTGCCTCTGGCCCTGCCGGGCATGCTCACGGGCACCATCATCGGCATGGCCCAGGCCCTGGGGGAAACCGCCCCGCTGCTCATGATCGGGATGGTGGCCTTTATCGTGGATATTCCGGGCGGGTTCACCGATCCTGCCACGGTGCTGCCGGTGCAGATTTTTTTGTGGGCCGACAGTCCGGAACGGGCGTTTCTGGAAAGAACCTCGGCCGCCATCATGGTGCTGCTGGCGTTTCTGGTGACCATGAACGCTTTGGCCGTGTTTTTGCGCAAAAAGTTTGAACGCAGGTGGTAAGTGGTTGTAACAGACCGTTTTTATAATCAAATGAAGTAAAATGTAAGGAGAATCAAATGAAAAAGGTATTGATTGCAAGTCTGGCCCTGGTATTTGCCCTGGGCATTGGTAACGTTGGTGCGGCATCCCGGGATTATATCTCCATTGTGGGATCATCCACGGTATACCCGTTTGCCACGGTGGTGGCGGAAAATTTCGGCAAAGCGACCGGTTTCAAAACCCCGACCATCGAGTCCACCGGATCCGGCGGCGGCCACAAACTGTTCGGCGCCGGTGTGGGGGTTGAATATCCGGACATCACCAATTCCTCCCGGCGGATTAAAAAATCGGAGTTTGAAGCGGCTGCCGCCAACGGCGTGACCGAAATCGTTGAGGTGAAAATCGGGTATGACGGCATTGTCATGGCCAACTCCAACAGAGCCCCGCTGTTCAAGCTGAGCCGCAAGGATATCTTTCTGGCTCTGGCCAAGGATGTCCCCTCCGGAAACGTGGCCGGTAAAACCATGCCCAATCCCAACAAAACCTGGAAAGATGTGAATTCATCTCTGCCGGACATCAAGATCGAAGTGCTGGGACCGCCGCCCACCTCCGGTACCCGGGATGCGTTTGTGGAACTGGCCATGGAAGGCGGTGCCAAAAAATTCGGGTGGATCGCGGACCTGAAGAAAAAAGACAAAAGCGCTTATAAAGCGCTGTGCCACACCATCCGTGAAGACGGCGCCTATATCGAGGCCGGTGAAAACGACAATCTGATCGTCCAAAAACTGGACACCAACCCTGATGCACTGGGTATTTTCGGTTTCTCTTTTCTGGATCAGAACACGGACAAACTCCAGGGTGCACTCATCGACGGGATTGCCCCGGAATTTGAAGCCATTGCCGACGGCAGCTATCCTGTGTCCCGGCCCTTGTTTTTCTATGTGAAGAAAGCCCATGTGGGCAGCATTCCCGGAATCCGGGAGTTTCTGGCTGAGTTCACCAGCGAGAAAGCCTGGGGAGACGAGGGATACCTCACAGACAAGGGTCTGATTCCCATGCCCGAGGCAGAAAGAAAGCAGTTCCGTCAGGCAGTTGAAAATCTGACCCCGCTCTCAGGATCCGATCTGTAATCTGCCATACATTGTTTACTTGGACACCGGGCAGGTGCGGTTGCATCTGCCCGGTGTGTTTTTTTCAAGGTTTTTTTCGGGGCACAAGCAGGCGAATACCGGTCAATACGCTTTGCCCCGGATAATGGTGATGATCAGCCACAACCCCAGCACGGCGGAAATCAGGTACCCGGTCATGCCCAGGGCCGGATATCCGAACAGCAGCGGGCCCACCCCCGTTGTGATGATCATGGAAGAGCCCATGATCATGGCACCCAGGACAATGCCCAGGGTCAGGCGGTTGAAACTGCTTTCCAATGCCTTCTGCATCGGGCTCAGGTTTTTGTGGTCAAACCCGATGGTGATGTCGTCGGATTCGATTTTTCTGAGGATGCTGGAAAGGGTTTGGGGCAGGTGCTGCTGCAGGCCCCACATGGCGGACAGATTGTTTCGCAGCCGCTGCCAGATATAACCCTTTGAATACTGACGGGATACCAGCCTGCGCACATGGGGGGTGGCTTCGGAAATAACATCCAGATCCGGATAAAGCATCCGGGCGGTTCCTTCCGCGGTGATCAACGCCTTGATGACGATGGACATGTCCGGCGGCAGCCGCAGCGTGTGGGATTTGAGCACCTCCACCAGATCTTCCAGCAGCGTTCCCACCCGGATCTCCTTCAAAGGCAGAGACAGGTACACATCCATGATCTCGATCAAGTCCTTTTCCAGGTGACCGGTATTGACGTTTTTATGGGCCGTTGCAATGCTGGAAACCAGCTGTGCCAGTTTCCGGCTGTCTTTGTCCACAGCGGCCCGGATGAGAAACAGCAGGTCGTTTCTTTCATCGGGTGTGAGCCGGCCCACCATGCCCCAGTCCATGAGACACATCCGGTTGTCTCGGGTGATCACCATGTTTCCCGGATGGGGATCGGCATGGTAGAATCCGTGTTCCAGGATCTGGAGAATGGCGGACTGCATCCCGTTTGCTGCCAGGACTTTGCGTTCCGCCGCCGGCAGATCCATGTCGGACGTGATTTTTTTTCCTTTGATAAATGCCGTTACCAGGACCCGTGGCGTGGAAAATTCCGTGAACACCTCAGGGATGACAATATCGGATTCTTTTTCGATTTTGGATTTGGCAATCTGGATGTAACGGGCTTCCCTGGAAAAATCGATTTCCTTGAGCAGTGTCCGGCGGTTGGCCGCCACAATCCCCGGAAGATCGTACATCTGGAGGGATTCCATGTTGTGATGGATTTTGTCGGCCAGGATCTCCAGAATATTCAGATCGGTTTCAACGGTTTTGACGATGCCCGGCCGTCGGACCTTGACGGCCAGGACCCGGTTTTTCTCCGGGTGAACCGCTTTGTGCACCTGGGACAGGGATGCGGCTGCCACCGGTTTTGGATCAAAGGATCGAAACAGATCTTCCAGGGGCGCATTGAATTCCTTTTCCAGTACCTGTTTCACTTCTTCGAAAGGAATCGATCCCACCGCGTCCTGAAGTTTTGACAGCTCCCGGATCAAGGGCAGCGGCAGAACATCTGGCCGCATGCTCAGAATCTGTCCGAGCTTGACAAAGGTGGGCCCCAGCTCCTCGAAGGCCAGCCGGATACGCTGGTACACATCCATGTCTGTATCCACCTTGGGCGTGATGGTGTGCACCAGGGGCTTCACCGGCAGGTCCAGCCGCTGAATCAGGTCCCCGAACCCGAATCTGGCCATGATCATGACCATGTCCTTTAACCGGGCCAGGTTGGTGAATGTTTTGAGTTCCATGAATTTTCCTGTTCTTTTTACACGGGTATCGGCAATAGTGGTTGCTATTGCATGAACACTTGATCTAAAATATTTTCAACCCACAAAAGGAGGTTGACCATGTTGTATTCAGGCCATTTTTCATTTGATGAGATCACCGAGTCCGGCACCCAGCGTCATGGTTATTTTACCTGCCTGGTCAAGGCCGGCACTCCGGAGCTGGCAGTTCAAAATTTCAAGCATCGCATCCAGCTTATCAAGGAAGATATCAAAGACCCGCTTTTCAAACATATTCAGGCCGTATATGTGGAAGACATCATCGAGATTGCGGACAGTCCGGAAGAAGCGGTGGTGACCTGGTTCCAGTCATCTGACGGACCGTTCCCCAAATCCAGGAGCTGTTCGTTGCCTGTTTCCGATACAACGGATATCAAAGCCTATCAATGGGTGCCTGAATCCGATTTTTCAACGGACCAGAAAGATGCGGCAAAAGAATACAAGGAAGCGGTGCCTTTTCTGCGGTTTACCGCGTAACAGGATTCACGATCTTTCATAGGTGCCCATCAGCTCAGCATGAAACAGCACATGACCGGCCATGGCCTGTTCCACCTGGGCTTTGGTGCTTTTTTCCGTCAGATCCAGCCGGGTGTTCAGGGCGAATACCTTGAAAAAATACCGGTGTTCCCGGTCCGGCGGGCAGGGACCGAAATATCCGGTTTCCTTGTTGGTACCGATACCCGGGGTGCCTTCGGGTTCCGTGTTTTCTTCAATGGTGCGGGTGTCCGGGGGAATGTTGAACACCACCCAGTGGTCCCACATCCCGTCTTCCCGCAGACTTTTGGGAACATCCGGATCATCCATGATCAGCACCAGGCTTTCGGCCTCATGGGGCACCCCGGTGATCTCCAGGGGCGGGTTGACATTGTCGCCGTCGCAGGTGTAAATGGACGGAATCCTTTCTCCCTGTTTGAATGCCGTACTGGTCAGTTTCATGAGTCCCTCCTTTCAGATGGTTGTCATCATTTTCATCAGTTTAAACATAACCGAAAAGTTTCGTCAATGGCAGCGTTGCCCACGTGGCGTTACCCGATTGGGTATTGACATGGCACCGCAGGCACTGTATCCGTACAGCGTTAAAGAGAATCCATACGGGAACAAAGCAGTGATACATGCTGTAACAAAGATCCGAGGTCTGCATGTTCGCGGTTTTCAGCACGTCTGCCGTCATATGAGAGGTCGGTATGAATAATATTTTTTCTTCCATGTTCACTGTGAACCGTCAATACCATCCCACCGGTCTGTTTGCAGACAAGCTGGCCCAGGTCCGGAAGGCAGATCCCAAAGGATATCAACGGATCAGGAAAACCATTGACCGGCTGCTGGTCGACCCGTCCATGTCAGACGGCAAGATGAAGGGGGTGTACCACGGCCGGCTCAAAAAATATGTGGGCCGCCGGGATTACCGCCTCATTTATTACTGGTGTGAACGATGTCTCAAGGAGAACCGGCGGCTGCACTGCGGCCCTATCCCCAACAACAGCGTGATTTTTTTTGATCTGTATCACAAGAAAGACCAAAAAAAGCTCAAGGAGCCGCCGCCACAGGGAACAGGGGCATGAATTGAGCGGATCATCCCGGAGAAAAAAATGACCGCAGGGTATCCACCCCGTCTTTTACTGCGGCGGCGGATGCGTCCAGGGAGATTTTTTCATCATCGGTCAATGCCAGCTCCAGAATTTTTTCCACCCCGTTTTTCCCCAGCAGGACCGGGACCCCCAGAAACATGTCTTGGTACCCGTATTCGCCCCGCAGATAGGCGGATACCGGTACCACCCGTTTCTCGTCCTTGAGAATGGCTTCCACCATTTTGGCCACAGATGCGCCGGGTGCGTAAAACGCGGAACCTTTTTTAAGCAGAGACACGATTTCCCCGCCGCCGGTGCGGGTCCGGTGGATCAGTTTCTCCAGGTCATCGGGCTCGATGAGTTCCGTGACCGGAATGCCGCTCACCCGGGTATACCGGGGCAAGGGCACCATGGTGTCGCCATGCCCGCCCAGTACCATGGCCATGACATCCCCGGGCCACACGTTCAGTTTTTCCGCGATAAAATACCGGAACCGGGTGGCATCCAGGACCCCGGCCATGCCCATGACCCGCTTGAGTGCGAATCCGGTTTCCTGGAGCGTGGCCATGGCAATGACATCCAGGGGGTTGGATACCACCACCACCACAGCGTTGGGGGCGTATCGGGCAATGGCCTGGGCTGCTTTCTTGGCAATATCCACGTTGATTTTCATCAGATCCATGCGGTCCATGCCCGGTTTCCGGGGAATCCCGGCGGTGAGCACCACCACATCCGAGTCTGTGATCTCCTGGTAGTCATTGGTGCCCGTGATGGTGACATGGTAGTTTCTCATGGGGGCGGCATGCAGATAGTCCAGGGCCTTGGCCTGGGGAAGTCCCTCCACCACATCCACCATCACGATGTCGGCCAGGTTTTTTTCCGCGATATAATACACAGCGGTGGCGCCCACGTTTCCGGCGCCGATAATGGATACTTTAGGCATGGGTGTCCTCCTTGAGGGTTTCCTGGATGATCCGGGCACTGGTTATCAGGATCTTGATCTGGTCATCGTTCAGGCGGGGTATCAATATGCCGGATGCACCGGTGCGGTTGATTATACAGGGTAGAGACAGGGCTGCATCTGTGATGTCAAACTGACCGGACAGCATCCGGGAGACCGACAACACCCGGCCGGTGTCATGGCAGATGGCTTCCGCCAGGTCTGCGGCCACGGCGGAAGGGCCGTAATAGGCGCTGGCCCGGCCGGCCAGTTCCACGATCAGGCTGCCGGCCTCACGGGTCTGGTCAAAGAGTGTTTCAATGGTTTCTTTGGACAGAAAATGCTCAATCGGTACCCCGGACACGCAACAGTAATCCTGCAGGATGATCATGTCATCGCCGTGTCTTCCAATCACCTGGGCCGCCACATTCTCCATGGACACCGCCATCTCGTGTGCAATGAGAAACCGCAGCCGGGTGGCATCCAGGATGCCGCCCAGACCCATGATCCTGTCTGCAGGCAAACACGAATGCCGGGCAAACAGGGTGGTGAGCAGATCCACCGGTTCAGACACAATGATGACCCGGGTGTCCGGGCCGGTGATTTTTTCAGCATAATCGATGATGATCTTTTTGTTGGCCTGAAACAGGGCATCCCGGTCCATGCCGGGTTTGCGTACCTCGCCGGCCGTGATGATGACGATATCTGCATTAAGCACTTCGCCTGGTTCATCTGTTCCCGATATCGTGGTGCGGTATCCCCGGATGGGGGCGGCTTCCATCATGTCCAGGGCCTTTCCCTGTGCCAGACCTTCCTGAATGTCGAAAAGCGTGACATGGTCCACCCCTTTTTCCGCCAGGAAAAATGCGGTATTGGCCCCGACATTGCCGCTGCCGATGATTCCGATCATGAGCGCCTCCTTGTCAATGTTGTGGTTGATGTGTGTAACGTAAGCTGATATTCTTGTGTTTGTCAATTCCAATATTGTTTCTGGCATGCCCCATGCATGAATATGGGGTTTAATAATGCAAGATACAGACCTGCAACGATGCAGCAGGGAAATGGGATGAAAAATAAACACGAATCAAAGGAGTGCCCATGAAACAAGTACTGATTACCGGCGCCTCGGGCTTTGTCGGCAAACACCTGGTCCGTCATTTTCTGGATCGTCACTGGCATGTGACCGGGCTGGGTACTTCCAGTGCACATCCTGATTTTCCGGAATCTCCGGAATTTAAGTGGATATCGGCTGACACCACCCTGCCGGGATCCTGGCAGGACCATGTGGCGGATGCGGATGTGATCATCAATTTGGCCGGGCGGAATATTTTCAAGCGATGGACAAAAACCTACAAACAGGCTATTTACGATTCCCGGATCAAGACCACCCGCCATCTGGTGGATGCCATGGTACCTGACAAACCAGTCCATTTTTTGAGTACCTCTGCAGCAGGCATCTATGGCGATGCCGGTCAACAGGAGCTCACCGAAGATGCGGCACTTGGCTCTGATTTTCTGGCCGAGGTGTGCAAAGACTGGGAAAATGCCGCCCTTGATGCGGAAAAAAAGGGCGGGGCTCTGGTGCGGATCATGCGGTTCGGTGTGGTCCTGGGTGACGGCGGCGCCTTGTCCGTGATGTCTCCGGCTTTCAAATGGTTTGCCGGCGGACCTCTGGGCAGCGGAGACCAGTGGTTTCCATGGATTCATATTCAGGATCTGGTCAAGGCCATGGATTTTTTGATTCACACCCCGGATTCCCGGGGAATTTACAACATGGTGGGCCCGGAACCGGTGAGACAGCGGGCGTTTGCCAAAGCCCTGGGACAGGCACTGCACCGACCTGCGGTGATGCCCGCCCCCGGCTTTGTGGTGAAACTGGTGATGGGAGAACTGGGCGCCTCGCTGCTCAACAGTCAGAAAGCCGTGCCCAGGGCATTGGTCGATGCCGGATTTGTGTTTGACTATCCAGATGTGCAATCGGCTTTAGGAGAAATTTTCGGCAATTCCGGGGGGTCGTGAAAATTTGTGCCCGGGTTAAAAGTATTTGCGTTGACCTTGAAATTTGATATAAGAACCCAAAGTAGTGATGTTCAGATATATAACCATGATAGACCAAACCAATCAGGAGGAAAATACCCATGAATTTCGGATCCATTGATGAGATATTGACGTTTGCCATTGGCAAGGAAAATGAGGCGGTCGCATTTTATCAGTCCCAGGCGGAAAAAGCCACCAAACCTTCTCTCAAGGAGATTTTTGACAGTTTTGCCAAAGAAGAGCAAAAACATGCGGCCCTGCTGTCCGATATCGCCGGAAACAAGGAAAAAATCGATTCCTATGAGTTCAAAAAAATAACGGATCTGAAGATCAGTGACTACATGGTCGAAAAAGATTATGAAGAAGGCATGCCCATGCCCGAAATTCTCAAGGTCGCCATGAAACGGGAGGAAAAAGCGGTCAAACTGTATCAGGCCCTGGCGGATCAGACCGACAACGCAGATGCCAAAAAACTGTTTCTGATGCTGGTTCAGGAAGAATCCAAGCACAAGCTGGGACTGGAATCCATGTATGATGATTACCTGGCGGAACAGGACAATTAGATAGCGTGCAGCTGTTTGCATGGATTTGACCTGTCTTTTCAGACCCGCTTCCATGGCGGTGATCGGGGTGTCCACTACCCAGGACAACCATCCCGCCAATGTGATTTACAACAAAAATCACCTGCGGTACCCGGTGAAAACCTTTGCTGTGAATCCCAGAGGCGGGACCCTGCACCGGGAGCCGGTGTACCGGAATGTGGCTGAGATTGAATCTCCTGTGGATCTGGCCGTGATCGCGGTGCGCGCCCGGTTTGTGCCCGACGTGGTGGCCCAGTGCATTGAAAAAGGCATCAAAGGCGCGGTGATCATTTCCGGCGGATTTTCTGAAACCGGCAGCAGCGAGCTGCAGCAGCAGGTGACGGATCTGGCGGCCCGGGCGGATTTCCCCTTTGTGGGGCCCAACTGCCTGGGGATTTATTCGCCTGAAGCCGTGGACACGTTTTTTCTGCCGGGGGAACGCATCATTCACCCCAAGAAGGGAAATATCGGATTTGTGTCCCAGAGCGGCGGGGTTCTGGTGGATCAGATGGTGAAATTCGCCGGCCAGGGCATCGGTGTGTCCGCTGCCGTGAGTATCGGCAACAAGGCGTGTATCCGGGAGACCCATCTTATCGACTGGTTTGAGCAGGACATGGGCACCCGGGTCATTGCGTTTTATGTTGAGGGTTTTGGATGCCGGGAAGGCCGGGAATTCATCAAACGCGCCCAGACCTGTACCAAACCCATTGTGGTGCTCAAGGCCGGCAAGACGGCCCGGGGCATTGCCGCCGCGTCCAGCCATACCGCGTCCGTGGCAGGGGATTACCGGGTGTTTTCCGAAATCATGGCCCAGCACTGTGTGGCGGAAGCAGATACCGAATATGAACTTACCTCGTTCTGCGAGGCATTGAGCTGTTATCCCAAAGGCAGTTCCGGCCGTGTCGGCATCGTGTCTGTGTCGGGCGGTCACGGGGTGGTGGCGGCGGATGCCTGTGGCCATCATGGGTTGGATATTCCTGAGATCGCCGAAAAAACAGCACACGCCATTCAATCCCGGCTGTCACCGGAAATTCAGGCCATTGCATCGCTGAACAATCCGCTGGATTTGACCGGCTCGTGCGTGGATGAGGATATTCTGACCGCAGTGCGCCACCTGTCCCGGGATCCCGGCGTGGATTGCATTCTGGCCCTGCTGCTGCCGTATTCTCCGGGGATTTCCGCGGATATCGGGGCCAAATTGAGTCAGGTGGCCAGAAACGAGGGCAAACCGCTCATCGCTTATGTACCCAAGGAAGACAAGTACAAGATCATTATTGAAGGATTCGAGCTGAACAAGATTCCGGTGGCCTCGTCCGTGGAAGGGGCCGTGCTCATGGCCAAAGCGTTGAAAAGGTGCCGCCCATGCTGACCCCGCGTATCACGCAGATCATTGAATCGGCCCGGCCGGCCGGCTGGGTCCTGGAACCCATGGCCAAGGAGATTCTCTTGGAACGGCATCTGACCGTTCCAAAAGGGGTGCTGACCGATTCCGTGGACACGGCCGCCCGGTTTCTGGCCGGCTGCAACGGTCCGGTGGTGCTCAAGGCCGTGTCGCCTCAGATTCTGCACAAGACCGAACACCAGGCCGTGGTCACCCATGTTCAGGATCCTGAGACACTGTCCTCGCACATGACCCGTCTCCTGTCTCTTAAGGGCTGTGATCAGGTGCTGGTGGAAGAGATGGTGTCCGGTATCGAGGTGCTGGTGGGCGCAAAAAATGATCTTCAGTTCGGGCCGGTGGTGGTACTGGGTCTGGGCGGCACCAGCGTGGAAATCTATAATGATACCGCCATCCGCCTGGCGCCGGTGACTCCGGCGGATGTGGCATCCATGGTCAATGCCCTGAAAGCCCGCCCGGTGCTGGAAGGATACCGGGGTAAACCCGGGGTGAACATGGCCGCACTCACCCGGATGGTGGTGGATTTTTCCCGCCTGATCATGGATCTGGAACCTTTTTTTGAATCCATCGACCTCAACCCGGTGATCTGCGATGCCGACCGGTGTGTGGCAGCCGATGCCCGGATCATACTGATGCCTGAAAAAGCCCCATCCGCATGACCCTGCCTTCTGAAACGTCAAACACCCGGTTGCGGCTGATCTCCTGGAATGTCAACGGACTTCGGGCTGTATTGAAAAAAGACTTTTTCAAATCTGTGACACAGCTGAATCCGGATATTCTGCTGCTCCAGGAAACCAAACTCCAAAAAGACCAGCGCACGCCGGAAATGATCGATTTTCCGCCCTATGACTCCTATTGGGCCTATGCCAGTGTGAAAAAAGGGTACAGCGGCGTGGCAGCCTATTCAAAAATGGTCCCGGATCAGGTGATCACCACCTTTGACCGGCCAAAATATGATGAAGAAGGCCGGGTGATCCAGATGGATTTCGAGCACTTTACCTTGTTCAATGTCTATTTTCCCAACGGCCAGATGAGCGAGGAACGTCTCCGGTACAAGCTGGCTTTCTATGACTGGTTTCTGGGGTATGCCCGGACCCTGCGGGATGCGGGAAAGCGCTTGATCATTACCGGCGATTTCAATACGGCCCACAATGAGATCGACCTGAAAAATCCCGGTCCCAACTCAAACCGGTCCGGATTTCTGCGCATTGAAAGAGATGTGCTGGACCGCATGATCCATGAAGGGTACGTGGATACATTCCGCCATTTTTATCCGGAAGAAGTGAAATATTCGTGGTGGTCCTACCGGTTCCATGCCAGAAAAAACAATGCCGGATGGCGCATCGACTATTTTTTCGTCACCCGGGACCTGCTGGACAAAGGCGTGGTCACGGATGCGTTTATCGACAATGATATTTTCGGATCTGATCACTGCCCGGTGGGACTGATCCTCACTGTTTGAGCCCTGGCAGGGCTTGGGACCTGATCCAAGCCCGAGGTCGGCGGTTAAGCGGTCATGAACCGGCAGATCTGCCGGCCGAACTCGGAACAGGAGATTTCAGTGGACCCGGGAATCTGCCGGGCCAGGTCATAGGTCACCTGTCCGGCGGCAATGGCCTTTTGCAGGGACTCGCGGACCATGCCGGCCGCTTCCGGCCATCCCATGTGATCCAGCATCATGGCCCCGGACAGGATCAATGATCCCGGATTGACTTTGTCTTTGCCCGCATATTTGGGGGCTGTGCCGTGGGTGGCTTCAAACACGGCGCATCCGGTGCCGATATTGGCCCCCGGTGCCAGACCCAGCCCGCCCACCATGGCGGCCAGCAGATCGGAAATATAATCCCCGTTCAGGTTGGGGGCCGCAATCACGTCATAGTCTTCGGGCCGCAGCAGGACCTGCTGAAACATGTTGTCCGCGATCCGGTCCTTGATCACGATGCTGCCTTCCGGCGCCTTTCCATTGAATTCTTTCCACAGCCGGTCTTCCAGAATGACCTGATCGGCAAATTCGGCTGTCGCCACCTCAATGCCCCAGTTGAGAAAAGCGCCTTCCGTGAATTTCATGATGTTGCCCTTGTGCATGAGCGTGACGCTTTTCCGCTGGGTGTCCAGGGCATATTGAATGGCTTTGCGGACCAGCCGCTGTGTATTGGCCCGGCTGATGGGTTTGATGCCAATGCCGGTGGTGTCCGGTGCCAGGGATTTGCCGGTATTTTTTTGAATCAAACCGATCATTTCTCTGGCTTCGTCGCTGCCGGCCTGCCATTCGATTCCTGCATAGAGATCCTCGGTATTTTCCCTGAAAATCACCATGTCAATGGCATCCGGGCGGCTGCACGGGGAAGGCACGCCCGGAATATATCTGGCCGGACGGATGCACGCAAACAGATCCAGTTCCTGACGGATGGCCACGTTGAGGGACCGCATCCCTTTGCCCACCGGGGTGGTCATGGGGCCTTTGATGGCCACCCGCAGCGACCGGATTTGATCCAGGGTGGCTTTGGGCAGCCAGTCGCCGGTTTCATTGAACGATGTCTCTCCGGCCGGCAGCTCCTGAAAGGTGATGGCTCGTTTGCCGTTATATGCCGTGTCTACCGCGGTTTCCAGGACCGGCCGGGTGGCCTGCCAGATATCGGGCCCGGTGCCGTCTCCGGGAATACAGCCGATGACGGGGTGAAGCGGCACATGAAGCGTGCCGTCCGAATTCAAAGTGATGGGATCAGGCATGAGGGTCATCCTTATGTGATGGGGTTGAAACCGATATCAGTCCTTGAACACCAGCTTGCCGCCGATATAGCCGGCCACTCCGGCCGATGCCAGCATAATCAGGTTGACCAGAATAAATACCCAGGACAGGGACGCCGACAGCACAGCCGGATCGATCAGATACCAGATCAGCGTGATCAGGCAGGCGGCGCAGGTCAGTGTGGCGGCCAGGATCTTGATCCTGAAAAGCAGGGTGTCTGCCTGGTTGTATTTTTTCTGCCACTCCAGTATTCCGGTGTAGACAACCAGGGGCAGGGCCAGCACCACAAATACCAAATTGATGGCCGCGGCTTTGGCCGGCAGGGTGGCATCAAACACCCAGGCCAGGATGAACAGGATGCCGGCCACCGGCAGAACCCCGTTGGGCGTGTGCACCAGAATCGGATGGGCATGATGCTTTATCATCAGTTGCGTCATCTTCTGATACACCGTTTCAGGTGCAGTGGGTTTGGTTGTTTCAGGTTCAGATGTTCCAGGCGCACTCGCTTTGGAGTCGGATACCTCTTTTTCAGGTTCATCCGCAATTTCGATCTCAACGAATTTGGTTTTGTCTGCCCCGCACACCGGGCATTTTTCCGGTGGGGAATCTCCTTTGTGGACATAGTTGCAGATCGTACATTTCCAGGCTTTCATCAGGGTTCCTTTTTCAGTATGTATGAATTGAGCATCCGCTGTTGTTTTCAGTTTTTCTGTCGTTCTTCGATAGCCACGAACCGGCATTCGTCCGGACCGCAGTAATCTCCCACATAGGCGGCCCCGGGGCGGTACAGGGTGGGTTTGGGCGCAGCGCCGGCGAATCGTTCCTCAATGACATGGGCACACCAGCCGCTGACACGGGACAGGGCGAAAACCGGTGTGAACAGGTCCATGGGAATGCCCATGGCGTAAAACAGGGAGGCGGAATAAAAATCCACATTGCAGAAGATCTCCCGGTTTTTGCGTTTTTTGAACGCCGCTTTGCTTTGGACCTCCAGTTTTCTGGACAGCTCATACCAGCGGGTGTCACCAATGATTTCCCCCATGCGTAGACTCATGGGCGCCAGGATCAATGCCCTGGGATCATCGGTCTGGTACACGGCATGTCCCAGGCCCATAATCAGGCCCCCGGCATCCAGGACATCGTCGATATAGGCATCGATGTTTTCAGCCGATCCGATCTCCATGAGCATTTTCATGACCCGGACATTGGCGCCTCCGTGCAGCGGGCCGGACAGGCTGCCGATGGCTGCGGTGATGGCGGCATAGATATGGGCTTTGGTGGACGCTACCTGACGGGCGGTAAACGTGGACGCATTGAATGAATGTTCGGCATGCAGCACCAGGCCGGCATCAAAAAACGCCGCCACTTCCGGATCCGGGGAATCCCCTGTGAGCATGTACAAAAAATTGGCGGCATGGCCCAGGGAGTTGTCCGGTGTCACCGGGGATTTGTCGTTGCGGATCCGGTCCCAGGCCGCAATCAGGGAGGAGAGCCCGGCGATCAGATGTTCCGCGCTGTTCACAACATCTTCCAGGTTTTCTGTGCCGGCATTTTTATCGGTCTGAACCAGCAGCGGCGTGGCAGCCTGAAGCACATCCATGGGGTCCATGGACTTGGGCAGGTGTTTGAGCAGGGTGACAATGGAATCCGGGATGCGGCGTTTGTGTTTGAGCCGGTCGTCAAAAGCGGCCAGGCCCTGTCTGTCCGGGAGCCGTTCATGCAGCAGCAGATAACACACCTCTTCAAACGTAGTGTTTTCCGCCAGATCTTCGATGCGGTAACCACGGTATATCAGCTTGCCTTTTTTGCCCTGCACGTCACAGATTTTCGAGCTGGCGACATCCACGCCTCTGAGGCCGGTATTCAATACCGGGGTGCATTCATCGTTCATGGATTTCTCCTTGAAAAAAGGTTAAAATATTTTTTCAGGGGGCCGTCTTTCCGGGACATATTCCACCCGGGCTTTG